>NZ_JBILQL010000035.1:0-21080 GCF_044373165.1 Flavobacterium sp. | reverse complement strand
ATGAGTCATCAGTACTTCCATCGTCAATAAAGATAACTTCATAGGTATAGTTGTGGGCTGTCATTACTTTGACAATCCATTGGTGTAATTCGGGCAAAGATTCCTGCTCGTTTAAAAGCGGAATTATAATGGATAGATTCATTAAAAATCCTCTCTGGTTTTTGATTTAAAAATAGCGGCTAATATCAATCCTAAAATTATAGAACCAATTAAAGATTGGACAATACCGAACAATTGGCCTTTCACTGAAAACTGTGCTTTGGTTCTAATTTCTTCTTCTGCTTGTGTTATTTGCTCAGCTGTGCCACCAAATTTTTCTAACATTTCAACTTGAAACTTCACAAGATGCTCTGTAATTTGATCTCTCGCTTCAGTATCAAAAATATTCAACAGAAAAATATTGAAAGCTGTAGATATTAGTATTCCTATAAGCGCAGATAAGAAATACGCAGTGAAGCCTTCTTTAAAAGTCAGATTTCCTGCTTTTTCTTTTTTGCATTTACTCAAAAGCAATACTCCAATTATTATCCAAACAGCTAGTAATGAAAATCCAATCCACATATTAACAAAAAGCTTCAAATCAATAGAGTACATAGTTACTGTAGCCAATACTCCTATTAAACCAGAAATTAAACCATAGTTAATGGCGTTTTTTTTCAAAATTGCGTCCATAAATCTTATTTTAAAATTAATTAACAAATATAGTAATTCCGTTATTACTTAACAGTAAGTTTAAAACAATTAAAAAAAGTTACACTTCACTTTGATTTTTATAAAAAAATTGTATTTTTGCACTCTCAAATAAAAAAAACAAATTAACAAAAAGTTGTAGCCAGTTTACACCTTTCGAGTAGAAAGCTTCAAAACGAACTACTTCAAAAACATAAAAAGATTTATCATGAAAAAAGGAATTCACCCGGAAAATTACAGATTAGTTGCTTTCAAAGACATGTCTAACGAAGATGTGTTCATCACTAAATCTACAGTTGAAACCAGAGAAACTATCGTTCACGAAGGTGTTGAATACCCGGTGTACAAAATGGAGATTTCTAGAACATCTCACCCGTTTTATACAGGTAAATCTAAACTTATCGATACAGCTGGACGTATTGATAAATTCAAAAGCAAATACGCTAAACACGCTAAATAGTCTCGAACCTTCGGGATTTAGTGTTCAAATTTTAGAGAGACCATTCACGAAAGTGAGTGGTTTTTTTATTTTCAGAAGTCAGCCGAAACTTTGTAACTTTGGGACTTTGCAACTTTGAAATTATATCCAATGAACTATATACTTTTTGACGGTACGGTGCGCAATGCTTTGTTGCCTTTTACTTTTACCAGACCGGTTGCCGATATCCGTGTCGGCATATTAACCATACGCGAAAAATGGGAGAAATACCTCGGCTACACTACCACAACCTTAACAGAGGAATACCTTTCGGAAAAATTTCCGATGGTTGAAATGGAAGACAATGTGATGATTAATGCCGCGTTTTTACCCAATGAGGTATTGATTGAAATGGTAAAGAGTTTAGAGAAAAACCAAGCTATTTTCCAAGGCGATGAAGTAGTGGCTTTTTATACAAATGATACCCAAGAAGAAGTCGATTTTGATGCTTATGAAATCATCGAATATACTGAAGAAGGATTGAAAATCGAACATACTTGGGATATTTTCGCCAAAAATGATGCAGCGTTACGCGAGGACTTCGACTTAATTACCGATGGCAGACATTCCCAACCCATTCCTAAAAGTGTCAACGTTATATCGCCCGAAAATATTTTTATTGAAGAAGGGGCAAAGCTCGAGTTTGTGACTTTAAACGCAGCTTCTGGACCCATTTATATCGGAAAAAATGCCGAAATTATGGAAGGTTCTGTGATTCGTGGCCCTTTTGCTTTGTGCGAATCGGGTAGGGTTAAGTTGGCCACCAAAGTGTACGGTGCGACTACTGTTGGACCTCATTCTGTGATTGGCGGCGAAGTAAGCAACTCCGTTTTAATGGGCTATTCCAACAAAGGACACGACGGATTTTTAGGCAATGCCGTATTGGGCGAGTGGTGCAATATTGGCGCCGACAGCAACAATTCGAATTTGAAAAACAACTACGAAGAAGTGCGTTTGTGGAGTTATGAAACCGAAGGTTTTGCCAAAACCGGTTTGCAATTCTGCGGCCTAATGATGGGCGATCACAGCAAATGTGGCATCAACACTATGTTCAATACCGGAACCGTAGTTGGTGTTTCAGCCAATATATTCGGAGCCGGTTTCCCCAGAAATTTTGTACCGAGTTTTTCTTGGGGCGGTGCTTCCGGTTTTACTACGTATTTGACATCCAAGGCTTTTCAAACCGCCAAAATTGTAATGGCCCGACGCAATGTCGAATTTACCGAACAAGACGCAAACATTTTACAACACGTTTTTGAAATAACGCAGAAATATCGAAAGGAATAGTTTTGATTTGAACGTTAGTTCATCTATATAGTACATTTTCAAATTTTCAAATTGTATAATCTTCAAATTGAATTATCTTTGCTCCCTCAATTTTTGACAACGATTTCATCAATTGAGCTTACGTATGGAAAATAAAAAGAAAGTCGCCTTTTATACTTTAGGGTGCAAATTGAATTTCTCCGAGACTTCTACCATCGCGAGAAATTTTCAAGACGAAGGTTTTGAACGCGTTGATTTTGAAGAAGTAGCCGACATCTATGTCATCAATACTTGTTCAGTAACCGACAATGCGGATAAACAATTCAAACAAGTGGTTAAAAAAGCACTCAAGCTCAACGAAAATGCTTTCGTAGCAGCCGTTGGTTGTTATGCCCAATTAAAACCGGAAGAATTAGCCGCTGTTGATGGTGTCGATTTGGTTCTCGGTGCTACCGAAAAATTCAAAATCACCGATTACCTTAACGATTTGTCTAAAAACCAAATGGGCGAAGTGCATTCATGTGAAATTGAAGAAGCCGATTTTTATGTCGGCAGTTATTCTATAGGCGACAGAACTCGTGCGTTTCTAAAAGTACAAGACGGCTGTGATTACAAGTGCACTTATTGTACCATTCCGTTAGCCCGAGGCATTTCTCGAAGCGACGCTTTAGACAATGTATTGAAAAATGCCTACGAGATTTCCCAACAAGGCATCAAAGAAATTGTGTTAACCGGTGTCAATATTGGAGATTACGGGAAAGGCGAATTTGGAAATAAAAAACACGAACATACTTTTTTGGACTTGGTCAAAGCTTTAGACGAAGTAGAAGGCATCGAAAGATTGCGCATTTCTTCTATCGAGCCTAATTTATTAAAAAATGAAACCATCGAATTTGTATCGCAAAGCCGCACTTTTGTGCCGCATTTCCATATACCGTTGCAAAGCGGCAGCAACGATATTTTAAAGAAAATGAAACGTCGCTATTTGCGAGAAGTTTATACTGAAAGGGTTGCCAAAATTCGTGAAGTGATGCCGCATGCTTGTATCGGTGTGGATGTTATTGTAGGCTTTCCGGGTGAAACCGAGGATCATTTCTTGGAAACTTACCATTTCTTAAACGATTTGGATATTTCGTATTTACACGTGTTTACGTATTCTGAAAGAGACAATACCGAAGCCGTTTTGTTGGATGGCGTGGTTCCTATGAATGTTAGAGCGAAACGCAGTAAAATGCTCCGCGGCTTATCAGTAAAAAAACGCCGAGCTTTCTACGAAAGTCAAATTGGAACTCACAGAACCGTTTTGTTTGAAGGCGAAAACAAAGAAGGATACATTCACGGTTTTACTGAAAACTATGTTAAGGTAAAAACGCCTTGGCATCCGGAATTGGTTAATACGCTGCACGAGATTCAACTCACACACATTGATGAAGACGGCGCTGTTCGTATGGCTTTTACCAATGTTACCGTATAAATACAAAACCCTGATTAAAAATCAGGGTTTCTTTTTGGAATTAATTAACGACTTCGACTAATCGAATAAATTCGGCTTTGTAACCGTCTTCGTCATAATTCAAGCCTGATTGTGCCAAGCTTTTGATGGCGTCGGTTGATTTTTCTGAGATGTATTTGGAATCTCTCAATTTCAATCCAAACCAAGCTACAGCGCTACTGAACTTGAAATCTTTTGAACTTTGCGCTAAGGTTACAGCTTGATCGGCAATGGTTTTAATCATTTCTATACTTTTTTCGCCATCCGGCTTTTTGTAGCGGAATTTAATGGTGGCGAGTTCTTCGTTATACTGACCTTCGTTGTCGGTTTTGACTTTGGTGTATTTCAAATCTGAAGGTACAAAATCGCTATCCACACCAACCGGAATGATTTCGTATAAAGCCGTTACAGTGTGACCACTGCCCAATTCTCCGGCATCAATTGCGTCGTTTTTGAAATCTTCGGCTTTTAATTTTCGGTTTTCATAGCCAATTAATCGGTAAGCTTGCACGTGTTTTGGGTTGAATTCGATTTGGATTTTTACATCTTTGGCAATCGCAAATAACGAACCTTTAAATTCTCTTCCCAAAAAGCGATTGGCTTCTTGAATATTATCGATGTAAGCATAATTACCGTTGCCTTTGTCGGCTAAGATTTCCATTTTACTGTCTTTGTAATTGCCCATGCCATAACCTAAAACAGTTAAGAAGATACCCGATTTTCTTTTGTCTTCAATCAAATCTTCCATGTCTGCGTCGGAGGATTTGCCTACGTTGAAATCGCCGTCGGTGGCTAAAATCACGCGGTTATTTCCTCCTTTGATAAAGTTTTGCTTGGCCAATTGGTACGCCAACTCAATGCCTTCGCCACCAGCCGTACTACCGCCGGCGTTCAAGTTGTCAAACGCTTCGATGATGGTTTCTTTGTCGTCGCCCGTTGTTGGTTCTAAAACAACACCCGCAGCGCCGGCATAGACTACAATGGAAACTTTGTCTTTGGCACGCAATTCTTTGACCAATACTTTCATTGATTCTTTCAATAAAGGCAACTTGTTGTCATCGCTCATCGAACCGGAAACGTCTACCAAGAAAACCAAATTGGAAGCCGGTAAGTTTTGGGTTGGAATATTTTGGCCTTGTAAGCCAATGCGCAATAACTTGTGTTTCGTGTTCCATGGACTTTGACTGTACTCTGTGTTAATAGAAAAAGGATGTTCATCTATAGGTTGCGGATATTGGTATTTGAAAAAGTTTACCATTTCTTCCACACGAACCGCGTCTTTAGGAACAGGTTGGCCATTGTTAATAAATCGTCGGATATTGGTATAAGCTGCATTGTCAACATCGATAGAAAAAGTAGATAATGGTGCAATTTTCGGGGATTCGAAAGGGTTTTCTATGAGTTCGGCATAGCTTTCGGTGTTTTCGTTAATGCTGACCGCATCGTCAGGATTTGGCAGTAACAATTCGGTGTCGGCTGCTTCAACAGCTGTTGTATCGGCAGCGGCTTCGTATTGCCCAGCGCCTTGTTTACAGCCCGAAAAAATGAGCATGACAAGGACTGCTGAAAAAAAATGAAATTTTTTCATGAGAATGAGTTTTAGAAAAATTAATACTGATTTTTTTATTCAAAATAATTTTCAGCATTCCGGATTTGCCAAGCGAATTATTTCTGTTTTGGGCACATCCAAATTTGATGCCAAAAAATTAAGCCAATCTTAAGGTTGAGGGTAAAATAGGAGAAAGGGCTTGTTTTAGGGGACTTTGACTATGATTTTTTTAATATTTATAATGAAAACGTATCTTGGTAATTCGGAATACGGTTTCGCTGTATTGTTCAATGAATTCAAATTTGTGTCTGCCCAATTGCTGAAAACCAACTATCCTATCGGCTGAAATTTCGTAATACATATTGTTGCCCTCCATCATAAATTTATCGCCTGTATTGCGGTAGGCGGAACGAATCAGCTCAAATTCCGATAAATTCCATGTGGTATGGTTGGCATCTAAAGTATTGATATCGGTACACAATCCTTCCGTAATTTCGGTTTTGGAACCGTAGTATTTGTCGATATTCTCGAAGTAAGCGATAATTTCTTGTCGGAAGTCGGCTGTATTCATTGTATAAAAATACTAAAATCTATAAAAAAAGCCGCCTTGAGAGCGACTTTACTAAAATTTATTTGAAATTAGATTTTGATACCGGGCGGTAATAAATCTTTGTAGGTTGAATTTTTTCTAAAGAAAAGTGCAATCTTGGGTAAAATCGGAACTACTTTCAGTTTGCGTTCATAAGCAATTTCCATAATGTTTTTGAGCAATTCATTAATCAACTCTTCATCATTAAAGCCGTCAAAAGTATTAATTCTGGTCAGGAATATTTTCTTCTCTTGAAAGGAATATTCAACAGAAATCAATTTACCGTCAACCAATGTTTCAAACTGCCGAGCAAAGGTGTTGTCTTTAATTTCCATTTTTTCTGAAATTAACGTTGTGTTCATCATCAAGTAAAATAAAAGGATTATTTTTAGGCAAATTTACTAATAATTAACGAGTTTACAGTTAAATAATGACTAAAATACACGTTTACTTTATGCCGGGTTTGGCGGCAAGTTCAACTATTTTTGAAAGAATTCAATTGCCGACGGACTTATTTGAAATGCATTTGCTGGAATGGGAAATTCCGTTAGTGAACGAGAGTTTAGAAGCTTACGCTAAGCGAATGGCTCAAAAAGTAACCCATGAAAATCCTGTGTTGGTTGGTGTTTCTTTCGGAGGTGTTTTGGTTCAGGAAATGAAAGCGTTTTTAAAACCGCAAAAGGTTATTATCATCTCAAGTGTCAAAGCCAATACCGAGTTTCCAAGACGATTCAAAATTGCCAAAACTACTAAAGCCTATAAACTCATTCCAACCCAATTATTTGAAAATATCGAATCGTTATTGAAGTTTTCTTTTGGTTCTTCTATCGTAAAACAGCGATTGGTGTTGTATGAAAAGTTTCTGTCGGTTCGAAATAAACAGTATTTGGATTGGGCCATAGAGCAAATCATCAATTGGAGCAGAAAGGAAATCGACCCTGAAATTATCCATATTCACGGTGATGCCGATGAGGTTTTTCCGCCCAAATACATAAAAGAATTCATCCCCGTAAAAGGCGGAACGCACATCATGATTTTGAATAAATACAAATGGTTGAACGAAAATTTGCCTAAAATTATCTTAGAGAAGTAACCGTTTAGATTCGTTTTTTGTAGTTTTACCATTTAAAGCAATAACCATTGCAATTCAAAAAATACGATTATGAAAACGAATAAAATTTTGATATCCTTACTGGCGGTAGGTGTATTGTTGGGTGTTTTGGTTTATGGAATTTCCGGGACTACGAAAGAAAAATTACTGCACGAAGGCTCAGCCATGTATTTTCCTGCCGAAGTTGATTTTGCCGGAGAAAAAGCACCCTTACAAATTTCAGATGTTCGCGAAAGATTGGACAGAGAATTACTCATCAATGCCAATCTCGATGCCACCACAGCACTGATTATCAAAAGAGCCAACCGTGTATTTCCCATCATTGAACCTATACTGGCGAAATACGGAGTGCCCGATGATTTTAAATATTTGGCCGTAATCGAAAGTGGTTTGGTCAATGCGGTTTCATCAGCCGGTGCTCGAGGTGTATGGCAATTTATGCCCGAAACAGCCAAAGAAAAGGGCATGGAAGTGAACGACATAGTTGATGAAAGATACCATTTGGAAAAATCCACCGAAGCCGCCTGTCGCTATTTGCTGAGCGCCAAAGAAAAATTCGGTTCTTGGACATTGGCCGCAGCTTCCTATAACGGCGGTATGAACGGGATTACCAAAAGAATAGAAGAGCAAAAGGTTGCCAATTATTACGATTTGGGATTAACCGAAGAAACGTCTCGTTATGTATTCCGAATTTTAGCGCTCAAAGAAATCATGCGCCAACCGGTTAAATACGGTTTTAACATTTATTCAAGTGATTTATACACCCGAATTCCAACCAAAAAAGTAGCAGTAGACAGCTCTATAACTGATTTAACAGGATTCGCCATTTCGCAAGGGATTAATTATAAGATTCTAAAAATTCACAATCCGTGGTTGCGGGATAAAAAGCTGGTCAACCCAACCAAAAAACGCTATGAAATAGAAATTCCGCTGGAAGGCTATTAAAAAGTGTGCAGTGTTCAGTTGGCAGTGTTCAGATAAAAAAAACGTCCTGAAAATCTCAGGACGTTTTTTTTATAAAAATTCTACTGCTTACTGAACACTGTAAACTGAACACTAAATCTTCTTCAACTGCTCTTTCATCATTTTAATTTGATCGTTCAGCATGTTTTGCTTGTCGAGTTTTTTGGCTTCGTTTAGCAAAGTCGTAGCTTCCATTTTGCGTCTTTTCGACATGGCAATACCGGCCAAGTTTAATTTAGCAACCGCTAAATCCATATCCATACTCAAGCCCAGTTCAATGGCTTTTCTGAAATACTTTTCCGATTGGTGCAAATTGGTTTGAGAAGTCATCAACCCGTGTAAATAGTTAAAGTAACCTTGTTGTTTTCTCACCAAAGCCGTTTCCGGATTTTTAATTTTATCCAACCATTTTTTAGCTCCGACAAAATCTTGTTTCCTCAATTTTAAGAAAGCCAACAAAATAAACTCATTTTTATAGTACAAAAAGATAGGGATAATAGTCAATAAAATCAAGAAAATCCCATTGCCGATATTACTTTCAGTGAATTGCCAAACGGCGGTGGCAACCAATAAAGCCGCTATAATTAATTTAATAAATCTGTGAAACATATTGTTGTATTTTTTTATGGTTGCAAAGGTAGTGAAATGAATTAAAAATATTTTTAAAAAAGTACTTGTCGGAAAAAAAAAGGTTTGTATATTTGCACTCGGTTTTGAAAGAACCAACACAAAGAGAATAATACACGATTTTAAAGATACACAGCAATGAGCAAAAGAACGTTTCAACCATCGAAAAGAAAAAGAAGAAATAAACACGGATTTATGGACAGAATGGCTTCTGCAAATGGAAGAAAAGTCCTTGCGCGTCGTAGAGCTAAAGGAAGACATAAATTAACAGTATCTTGCGAACCAAGACACAAAAAATAATGATTCTATATCAATCAATATCAAGCCGTTACTTTTATTAGTAGCGGCTTTTTTTTAAACCTGTTCATAAATATTAATAATTTTTAGGAGCTATTTCCCGCTGTTCGCTACAATCTTTTTATTTTTAAAAAGAAAAAATAAAAAGGATTTCCACTACCATCGGGGCTAGGGTTTAGCAAAACATAGAACACACAACTTATAACACACAACATACATTTGATAGTAAGAGGAGAATGTCCGGTGGACATTCGGAAAAAGATTAATACGAGAACAACTAAATAAAACACAACTAACTACAATGCCTAAAGACAACTCCATCAAATCGGTTTTAATTATTGGTTCCGGACCAATCGTAATCGGACAAGCTTGCGAATTCGACTATGCCGGTTCTCAATCCGCTCGTTCGTTAAGAGAAGAAGGAATCGAAGTCATCTTAATCAACTCCAATCCGGCCACGATTATGACCGATCCCAGCATGGCCGATCATGTATACCTTTTGCCATTAACTACCAAATCGATTATCCAAATCCTAAAAGAACATCCGCAAATTGATGCCGTATTGCCAACTATGGGCGGACAAACTGCTTTGAACTTGTGTTTGGAAGCCGACGAAAAAGGGATTTGGCAAGACTTCAATGTGAGGTTAATAGGTGTAGATATTAATGCCATCAACATCACAGAAGACCGTGAGCAATTCAAACAATTATTGGCAAGGATTGGTGTGCCCACCGCTCCGGCCAAAACCGCAACCTCTTTCTTAAAAGGAAAAGAGATCGCTCAAGAGTTTGGCTTTCCCTTAGTAATCCGACCTTCGTTTACTTTGGGCGGAACCGGCGCCGCTTTTGTACACAAAAAAGAAGATTTCGACGAATTGCTAACCCGAGGTTTAGAAGCATCACCCATACACGAAGTCTTAATAGACAAGGCTTTGCTAGGTTGGAAAGAATACGAATTGGAATTGTTGCGCGACCAAAATGATAATGTAGTCATCATTTGTTCCATAGAAAATATGGATCCGATGGGCATCCACACCGGAGATTCGATTACAGTAGCGCCGGCCATGACTTTATCCGACACGACATTCCAAAAAATGCGTGATATGGCGATTTTGATGATGCGTTCCATCGGGAATTTTGCCGGTGGTTGTAACGTGCAATTTGCCGTTTCTCCCGATGAAAGAGAAGATATTGTAGCCATCGAAATCAATCCGCGTGTATCGCGTTCGTCTGCCTTAGCATCTAAAGCTACCGGTTATCCGATTGCTAAAGTTGCCACAAAATTGGCTTTGGGCTATCACTTAAACGAATTGCAAAACCAAATCACCAAATCAACTTCGGCCTTATTCGAACCGACTTTAGATTACGTTATCGTAAAAATCCCGCGTTGGAATTTCGACAAATTTGAAGGTTCCGACCGAACGTTGGGCTTGCAAATGAAATCGGTTGGGGAAGTAATGGGCATTGGACGTTCGTTCCAGGAAGCCTTGCACAAAGCGACTCAGTCGTTAGAAATCAAAAGAAACGGAATAGGAGCAGACGGAAAAGGCTATAAAAACTACGAACAAATCATCGAAAAACTGACTTTCGCGAGTTGGGATCGGGTTTTTGTGATTTACGATGCGATTGCTATGGGTATTCCATTGAGCAGAATCCACGAAATCACCAAAATCGACATGTGGTTTTTGAAACAATATGAAGAATTGTATTTGTTGGAGAAAGAAATCGCACAATACAAAGTCGATTCTTTACCCAAGGAATTATTGCTCGAAGCCAAACAAAAAGGCTACGGTGACCGTCAAATTGCCCACATGATGGGTTGTTTGGAGAGCCAAGTTTACAAGCTGCGCGAGGAAATGAACGTGAAGCGTGTTTACAAATTGGTTGACACTTGTGCCGCCGAGTTTAAAGCTTTGACACCTTATTATTACTCTACTTTTGAAGCCGAAATTCAAACCGCGGGCGGTGAAAAATATGTTCATAACGAAAGTATTGTCACCCCGAAAAAGAAAGTCGTGGTTTTAGGTTCGGGGCCAAACCGAATCGGACAAGGCATTGAGTTTGACTATTCTTGTGTGCATGGTGTTTTAGCCGCCAAAGAATGCGGTTACGAAACCATCATGATCAACTGTAATCCGGAAACGGTTTCCACCGATTTTGATACCGCCGATAAATTATACTTCGAACCGGTATTTTGGGAACATATTTACGACATTATTCAACACGAAAAACCGGAAGGTGTAATCGTTCAGCTAGGCGGACAAACTGCTTTAAAATTGGCTGAAAAATTAGACCGTTATGGCATCAAAATTTTGGGAACTTCTTTTGATGCGCTTGATTTGGCTGAAGACAGAGGTCGTTTCTCCGAATTGTTGACTGAGTTAGAAATTCCGTTTCCTAAATTTGGTGTAGCCGAAAACGCCGACCAAGCTTCAGCATTAGCGGATGTGTTAGATTTTCCGTTATTGGTTCGACCTTCTTATGTGTTGGGCGGACAAGGGATGAAAATTGTCATCAACAAACAAGAGTTGGAAGAACATGTAATCGACTTGCTGAAAAATATACCGGGGAATAAATTGTTGCTCGACCATTATTTAGACGGTGCGATAGAAGCCGAAGCGGATGCCATTTGCGACGGCGAAAATGTATACATCATCGGAATCATGGAGCATATTGAACCTTGTGGTGTGCACTCGGGCGATTCGAATGCGACCTTACCACCGTTCAACTTGGGTGAATTTGTGATGCAACAAATCAAAGACCATACAAAGAAAATTGCTTTGGCCTTGAGAACCGTTGGATTAATCAACATCCAATTTGCCATCAAAGACGATATCGTTTACATCATCGAAGCCAATCCGAGAGCCTCGCGCACCGTGCCTTTTATTGCAAAAGCTTACGGCGAACCGTATGTGAATTATGCAACTAAAGTGATGTTAGGTCATAACAAAGTAACCGATTTTACCTTCAATCCGAAACTGAGTGGCTATGCGATTAAGCAACCGGTGTTTTCTTTCAGCAAATTCCCGAATGTAAACAAAGCACTCGGACCGGAAATGAAATCCACCGGAGAAAGCATCTTGTTCATAGACGATTTAAAAGACGATCAGTTCTACGAATTGTACAGCAGAAGAAAAATGTATTTGAGTAAATAGTAGTATGACAAAAGTATTAAGATGAAACCGTTACACTTCGTAGCGGTTTTATTTTTTACTTTCCTCTTCCAAATCGCTCAAATGCAAGCGCAAAGCCGTTACCGAAATACTGATTTCCCAAAACGAAATCGCTAGTGAAGTTAGTAAGCACAACAAACTCGCAGCAAAAAGATAGATACCGGCGGTGTGCCAATCCACAAACAAACACAACATAGCGAATACCGAAAGAAACAAACACAAAACGCCAAAAAGCTGCATATAACGAATTAAGGAAAGGCGCAGGTTTAAGTTTTTGATTTGCAGTAATATACTTTTTGTGTGTACTTCGTCATAATGTTTTTTCAAACTGCGTACAATTTGAGCTATCGTCAAAAAACGATTGGTGTAAGCCAATAAAATCAAGGAAGTAGCTGAAAAAAGCAAGGCAGGAGTTTCTATTTGTAGGGTCATTTTTGTAAACTGTAATTATTGCTACTAAGTTCGCTAAATATCTTTATTGTTTACAGTTTTTATGCCGTTATTTTGTAACATTGTTAGTGTGAATTGGTCTCATGTAAAAAATTAATTTAAATGAAAATAAAGTATATTGTAATTGCCATAAGTTTTGTTTCTATTCATAAAGGTTTTGCTCAAGAAGTAAAAGAAAAGGTTACAGAGCTAAAAGAGGTTACCATCACCAAAGAAAAGAAAGCGGTAGAGCAAAAAGCAGATAGAACTATTTTTGATTTTGCAGGCCAAGCGCATTTAAATTCAGGTTCTGTTTTAGAGGGATTGCGAAAATTGCCCGGATTAATTATTTCCGAAGTTGCCGGTATGATGTACCAAGGAAAACAGTTGGATGTATTTATGGATGGAAGACCTTTGAATATTTCTTCTAATGAATTGAATGCTTTTTTAGAAGGAATGCCGGCTAATGCAGTAGAAAAAATAGAGATTATTACTCAGCCAGGCGCAGAGTTTCCGGCTACTTCCGGCGGTGCCATTGTAAATATCATAACCAGTAGAAAAGCCAAAAAGTACATGAGTGCTACTTACAGTTCGGGTGCTAATTTTACTTCTTATGATAAAGTAAGGGCTCGATTTAATAATAGCTTGCTGTTGAATGCCAAAAATAGTCTTTTCGGATGGCAATTGAATCTTGGTCAAAGTTACCGTGAGAGTGCACTTTGGTCAAACATCACTAAAAAGGAAATTGATAATACCACGAGTATACTTTCTGATACTGATGCTGACAGGGTTTCCAGAAATAATTTTATCAAGTCGGCGATTACTTTTGACTTTAAAAAAGACAGGTTATTGTTGAATTATGATGTGAATTTCAACAATACTAGTGCTGATACAGAGGGTTTTGGAGCTGGTTTTCAGTCGGTCGATGCCAGTAAAACAAAAACATTGCGACAAGATGCTGTGGCCACCTACCAAAAGCGATTTGACGATAAGAATAAAAAGTTAGATTTTCGATTGAATTTTGCTCAGAATGATGTTGATTTTAACTTGGATTCCCGACTTTTCAATACAAATGTTTTAGATAACACCTCTAAACAGGATTATATTAATTTCAAAATAGATTATTCTCAAGCGCTGAAATTACTGGATGAAGGAAAAATGAGCGTTGGGACTTTAGTAGATGAGTTGTCTTTTGAAACGCAAAATTTCGGACTTACTAATTTAGATTATACCAGAAGAACGGTTGCAGGTTATTTGGAGTTTCAAACAAAGTATAAAAAATTAGACTTCATCTTAGGAACCAGAGCAGAAGATTATAATATTACCGGAAATACAGATACCGCAGCATTAATTCCGTTCAAGCAGTTTCGATTTTTCCCCAATGCAACGGTACAATATAATTTTGCACCTCAGATTTTATTCAATGTGAATTACAATAAAAAAATCAGTTTACCAACTACCTCTTCTTTAAATCCAAACAACACCAATTATCAAAATCCTAATATTGAGTATACCGGAAATCCACAATTACAGCCTACCATTTTTGATAATTATGAAGTAAAAATCAGCGCATTTGATTATGCTTTTATAGGTTATAATGTTAGTGTGGCTAAAAATCAAGTGATCAATAGAGTTTTTGTCAATAATAATCAGGTAACTAATACCAATATCAATGTTAATGAAATAAAAATTCATAATTTTAATATAGGAATGCCATTGCCTTATATGTTATTTACCAAAGGATTAAAAGAAACAATGAAGTTTGATTTTAATCCGGATAAGATCAATTTTCTTTACTTGTATGCGGGTTACCAAATGCATCAAATTCCAAACCTTGACACCCGTGGATTTTGGATGTTCAATTTAATGTCTCAAATTGTATTGCCCAAGGAAGTTAAGTTTGTGGCTACTTACAATACAACAACTACCAGAGGAAACTATTTTTATTTTGTATCAACACAGCCATTTAATGAAAGTTTAGATTTAAGCTTTTCAAAGAAATTTTTCAAAGACCAACTTTCTGTTTCTTTGAATTTTGATGATATTCTCAATTCAAATCGACAAGGTTTAACAGCAGTTGGAACGCCGGTTTTAATTGGAAGTAAATATGATACCAGAAGATTTGGATTTACTTTGAACTACAAAATACCAACCAAAAACAAGTTGGCTAAAGAAGATCCGAATTTGCTGAATAAAGAAAATAAAGAAGAAGGTACAGTTATAGGAAATTAAAAAACCTGCAAGTTGTTACTCACAGGTTTCTTATTACTTATTCCTAATCCCTTTTTACTTAATCAATTCAAAACTTCTCTTGACAAAAGCGGTTAATTCTTCTCCTTTCAAAAGTCCTTGAGAGATTTTAGCTAAATCGAGCGCTTGTTTGACCAAACTTTCCTGAGCCGATTTATCGGATGTATTCAAAATAGTAGTGGCCAAATCCGAGTTGGTATTCACCACTAAATTGTACATTTCCGGGAAGTTGCCCATCCCGAACATGCCGCCGCCACCGGTTTGACTCATTTCTTTCATTCTTCTAATAAACTCCGGTTGGGTGATGATGAATGGCGCTGCTTGGCTGTCCATAGGTTCCAATTGAACAGAGTAATTGGTTTTAGGTACTATTTCCTCTAAAACGGTTTTTAATTGGGTTGATTCTTCCTCAGACAATTTCGAGATTTGAGTGTCTTCTTTTTGAATCAATTTGTCAATATGGTCAGAATCGACGCGAGTAAATGTTAAGTTTTCGTTGTCACCTTCTAATTTCTGAATCAAATGCGAAACGATTGGTGAATCTAACAACAGCACTTCATAACCTTTGTCTTTAGCGATTTCAATATAACTGTGTTGCGCGTCTTTGTTCGAAGCATATAGCACAACCAATTTGCCGTTCTTGTCGGTTTGATTAGCAGCAATGGCTTCTTTCAATTCAGATAACGTATAATATTTGTCAGCAACTGTTGGATACAAAACAAAATCGCCGGCTTTTTCGTAAAATTTCGGTTCCGATAACATGCCGTATTCCAAAACGATTTTGATGTCGTTCCATTTTTTCTCGAAGTCTTCACGATTTTCGTTGAACAGTGATTTCAATTTGTCGGCCACTTTACGCGTGATGTAATTCGAGATTTTTTTTACGTTACCATCGGCTTGTAAATAAGAACGCGACACGTTTAACGGAATATCCGGTGAATCAATCACTCCTTTCAGCATGCCTAAAAACTCAGGAACGATGCCTTCCACATTGTCGGTCACATACACCTGATTTTGGTACAATTGGATTTTGTCTTTTTGCAATTGCAAATCGGCAGACATTTTCGGGAAATATAAAATTCCGGTTAGGTTGAACGGATAATCCACATTCAAATGAATATTGAATAGCGGCTCTTCAAACTGCATCGGATACAATTCGCGGTAGAAATTTTTATAATCTTCATCGGTCAAATCCACCGGTTGTTTAGTCCACGCCGGGTTTGGATTGTTGATGATGTTGTCAACCTCAATATATTCGGTTTTATAGTCTTCGCCAGCATCTTCAGGTATAGGTAACGCTTCTTTACGAGTTCCGAATTTAATCGGCACCGGCATGAATTTGTTGTATTTGGTCAACAATTCACGGATTTTAAATTCTTCTAAAAATTCTAAAGAATCTTCGGCTATGTGTAAGATGATTTCGGTTCCACGGTCGGTTTTGTCATGTGGTTCCAAAGTAAATTCCGGACTACCGTCACATGTCCAGTGTGCAGCCGGTTCATCTTTATATGATTTAGTAATTATTTCTACTTTTTCGGCTACCATAAAGGCGGAATAGAATCCTAATCCGAAATGGCCTATGATACCTGAATCTTTGGCAGAGTCTTTATATTTTTCCAAAAACTCTTCAGCGCCAGAAAAAGCCACTTGGTTGATGTACTTTTCTACTTCTTCGGCGGTCATTCCCAAACCTTGATCGATGAGGTGTAGCTTTTTACCTTCTTTGTCAATTTTTACTTCAATAATCGGGTTGCCATATTCCACTTTGGCTTCACCAATACTGGTTAAATGCTTTAATTTTAAGGTAGCATCCGTAGCATTGGATACCAATTCACGCAAGAAAATTTCGTGGTCGCTGTATAAAAACTTCTTGATAAGCGGAAAGATGTTTTCTACTGATACATTAATTTTTCCTGTTGTCATATTTTGATTTTTTAATTAAACAATTTAAAACTAGACAGTCAAAACTAATACCAAATACTCAGTTTATGACAAATTGACGTAGTAACAATTCTACAAGCAAATAGAATAATTTTGTAATTGGCAATCAAAAAGAGCAGTATCTTTGTAGTCAATAAATAGTAATACAATTGTTATGAAAAAAATTATTATAATGGGTTTATTATCGGTTTTGTTTTTGTCTTGTAAATCGACAAATTCTGCGACCAATACAAAGTTGGATTCGCAATCGCAAACCGCAATCAAAGGAGAATGGGTAATTTCTTCTGTTAATTATCCGGGTTCTGAAGTAATCAAAGTGACTTCTTTTGATTTAGCCGATTCCAAGTGTTTTATCGGTAGTAAATGGAAGTTTGTCTCTATGAGTAACAAAGGGAGTATGGCGCTTAACAGTCCGAGTTGTACTGTTTATTCAACGCCAATTTCTTGGTTTATTAATAAAGAAGGCGAATTTGTCTTAAAAATTTTAGATGAAGCCAAAGCCAAAACCATAAAATCGGGTTATGTTTTAAAAGTGGCTAACCAAACGGAAAAGTCTTTCCAATTGGTGGACCAAATCAATGTAGCCGGTAAAATGACTGCAGTAGTATATCAATTTGACAAAATAAATTAAAGAAACATGAAAAAGTTAAGTACAATTATTTTAGGACTAGTATTCATAATGTCCTCAGTATTCACCGGATGTGAAACAGTTAAAAATACGAGTAATCAACAGCGAGGTGTAGCTATCGGAGCGGTTGGCGGTGCTGTGTTAGGCGGTATTTTAGGAAACAATATCGGCAAAGGCGGTAACGGTGCTTTGGGTGCGGTTTTAGGAGGTGTAATCGGTGGTGTTGCCGGTGGCGTGATTGGAACAAAAATGGACAAACAAGCCCGTGAAATTGAAACGGCACTTCCGGGTGCACAAGTAGAAAGAGTAGGCGAAGGAATCCGATTGGTTTTGGGAGAAAATGCAGTGCGTTTTGATACCAATAAATCTACTTTGACTGCTACAGCTAAAGCGAATCTTGACAAGTTAGTACCGGTTTTCAACCAATATCCGGACACTAATATTCAAATTTACGGTTACACCGACAGTACCGGTACGCCGGAATACAACCTGACTTTGTCTGAACAAAGAGCGGCTTCTGTGAAAGCCTATCTTTCAAGTAAAGGATTGTCTGCCTCTCGATTTGTGACCACGGGTTTAGGCATAGCCGATCCAATTGCAACTAACGATACACCTGAAGGCAGAAGTCAAAACCGTCGTGTTGAGTTTGCCATCACAGCTAATGAAAAAATGGTGCAAGAAGCACAAAAAGAGGCCGGAAGATAGTGTCTTGTCGATTTGATTTATTGAAAAAGCTGTCTCATACGAGACAGCTTTTTTATTTACTTTCCAAAGCTTCTAAACGTTTTAAGATTTCTTGATTGTCTTTGAGCAGCTTTTCATTCGCTTTTATCAGCTGTTCTATGAGCAGTTGTTGTTCTTGAATAGCTTTGATAATGTAAGGTGAAAATTTAGAATAATCAATTGATTTATAGCCTTCAACATCAGTATGTACAACATACGGGACAAGTTTTTCAACTTCTTGAGCAATAAAGCCAACTTGTTTTTCATGAGTTTTATCGCCACTGAAAGCGACTGATTTTATTTTTTCGGCTGTTAATTCTTCTTCCGTTTTGAAATAATAATTTACCGGTTGAAGTTTGTTTAAAATTGCTAAGCTTGGCGAAATTGGGCTGATTTCTTTTTTATATCTCAAATCTGATGAAGCAGTAAATGTAACCGCATTAACAGTATTGCTGAAATAATTATTTGAAACAGCGGCATTTCCAAATTTCATAGTATTGCTTAAAGTACAAACAGCTCCATTACCAACAGCTGTCCCATTTGTTATTCCGGAAGAAGTATTTGATTGATAGCCAATACAGGTGTTGTTACTTCCGCCACCAATACTGGTTCCGGCAGCATATCCGACACCTGTGTTAAAACTTCCGGTTGAATCAAATAAGGCATTTCTACCCACAGCAGTTGATTGTTGACCGACACTGTTGTTGTTCAAAGCACCCGCTCCAATAGCGGTATTTTCAATACCAGTTGTTGTGCCTTGGGCAGCATTATATCCAACCGCAACACCATTACTATTAGTTGTGGCTAAACCGAAAGCGTTTGCACCCACTGCAACACATTGCGCAGTATTGTTAGCACCTAAGTTATCCAATGCGCCCCATCCAATGGCTACATTGTTTGAAGAGGCTGCATTGGTGCTGTTTTGTAAAGCATTTACACCAAAAGCAGTATTGTTGGTAGAGTTGTTGTTTGAGGCTGCGAATAATCCAAATGAAGTGTTTGAAGTGCCAATTTTACCGGCGGCAGAATTGTTTCTTCTGAAAGCTACGTCAACATTGGTTGAAGCTGCTGTTCCAATAAAGTTGGTGCCATCAATAATTCCGGTGTTTCCCGTTGTTAGCCATGAGTTTGTTGGTACAGTGCCTAATCGTATCCAAGGACCTGTATCGGTACTCAGGTAATAAAATCCGGGTGTGACATCGTTTACAGTTGCCGTATTGAAAACAAGCTCTGATCTAATGCCGGTTAGAACAGGAAGTACTGTTGCTGTATTGGTAAGTGCTACTCTTGGAATTAATAAACCATTATCGGTTGAAGTTATGTCTAAAGCAGCATTTGGATTCGTAGTTCCTATGCCCACTTGAGCGGTTATGTTGTTTTGAATAATCAAAAAGAGAAATGTGATTAAAATGGATATTGATTTTTTCATGAACACAGAATAAAAAACAGTTAATTAATTAAAGATATTTTATTAAATGGCAACTATAATTATGTAATGTATAAATTAACCATACATTTTCTGTAAAGTTTATTTTTCTCCACAATATAAGGTTATCTATTGCCATATTTGAGGTCATACCTTTTTCGATAGACTCCTTATTATTATAAAAATTTCTTATTTGTTGAGTTAATGTTAAGGTTGTAGCATCAAAGCAGCGCTCTTTTTTTAGTTCATTCAATGCAATTAATTAGAGAATAGAGCTTTTTAATTAACTCCGGTGTTCTTTTTTCATTTTTTTTGAACAACATTTAACAAAACTTTTTGTTTAATAATTTTCAAGAATAATTAAACATTATTAAATTTACACTGTTCTAAAACTCGATATTATGGCTACCACAAAAAAAGCAAAAACCACAAAAAATAAGGCTGATGACAATGCTATCATTTCATGGTACATGAGTGAAGTATTGGAAAATAATGAAGCCCCAAAAAACGCTTATATTTTTTGTAAAAACCATGCAATTGAGGAGAGTGAATTTTACTCATTCTTTGGTTCATTGGAAGCTTTGAAGGAACAAATTTGGGTGAAGTTTTTTGAAAATGCCGTGGCTACTATTGAAAAAGAAAAAGAGTTTGAACAGTATTCCGATAAAAACAAACTGCTTACACTCTATTTTACTTTGTTCGAAATTTTAACCTTGAACCGAAGTTATGTAGTGTTTTCTCTTAATGAAAACAAAGAAGGTTTGAAGAATTTGAAGCAATTGAAAGCATTCCGAAACCATTTTAAAAAATATATCGTAGATAGCATTAAGTCAGAACCTTCAGAGCCATTCGGGAAAGTGGCGAAAGTAACCGAACCCGTTTACTCTGAAGGCGCTTGGCTTCAGTTCTTATTCTTATTGAAGTTTTGGATGGACGATACTTCAAAAGGTTTTGAAAAGACGGATGTGTTGATTGAAAAATCAGTGAACACAGTAGTCGATTTATTAAACACCAAACCATTGGAAAGTTTGTTTGATTTAGGCAAATTTCTTTGGAAAGAAAAAATGCAATAAATGAAAACATTAGATAAAATTCCAACGGGAAAAATAGAACGCGCCGGTCAGTTGGTTAAAACCGGAATTAAAGTAGGAGGTAACTACATGGCCTATTATGGCGAAAAAATAGTAAATCCGTCTCTAACCCGCGATAAGCTCAACGAAAATAACGCCGAAGACATTTACGACGGATTGAAAAACCTTAAGGGAAGTGCTTTGAAAGTGGCTCAAATGCTTAGTATGGACAAAAGCATCATGCCACAAGCATATGTGGAAAAATTTTCTTTGTCGCAGTTTTCTGTACCACCATTGTCAGCGCCTTTGGTTCGCAAAACATTCAAAAAATATTTAGGGAAATATCCCGAAGACTTATACGATTCCTTCACTCCGGAGG
>NZ_JBILQL010000034.1:0-21170 GCF_044373165.1 Flavobacterium sp. | reverse complement strand
AACAGACTAATTTTGGCTGTACAGTCTGCAGTTTTTCTTTTAAAATATGAAGTGTAATTTGGTCGATATAAGTCGGTTCGTTTTGAAGGTAATCGTATAACTCATCAAAAGAATTGGCGCTTCTGCCTAAGCGTTCTGCATAACGACTGAAACCAAAATTTTCGTCGACACACTCAATTATAAAATCAGATAAATCTTCAAGGTATAAAGTGGCTAAATGTTTGGCTTTGTCTTGCATTCCCATGGAACCGAATGCCCATTCCATATCATCCAACTGTTCAAATCGAGAAGCTTGCGGGAGAAAATTACCACTGCAAATTTGTCGGGCTAAAGTTTGATTTTTCCCTTGCAGAAAAGCCATCACCGCGTCTATAGTGCGAATATAATCCTCTTGTAAAGCGAAGATTCTTTCTGAATTAAAGGTCTGCGGTTGGTCACAAACTTGGAACAATTGTGTCAATCCGTTATTTGAAAAAATAGCGGCAATAACTTCAATGCCTAAATCGGATTGAAAGGATGCAATGCCTTTGGTATTCAAGAAACCTTTTAAATAGGCCGTGGCCGGATAAGGTGTGTTGAGTTGGGTAAAAGGTGGCGTTATGAGTAAGAGGTCTTTCATTTGCTATACAACAAACAAAAGTACTTTATTTTCCCGCTTTTTTACGCTCGGCGATATAATCGTTTAATTTTTTACCGTAAAGTGATTTGGCTACTTTAGGTGACATCGATTTTTGAATGGTATCCAAAAACTTTAAATTAATATCGTAAATCTCTGCTAAAGCAACATAAGGCGCTACTTCATAATCACCATTGTTCACTGCAAAGTTCGTAGTGTATAGATATTTTCGTTTGAGAATGTCTTTTTGTTCGGATTCCATCATAGCCACTTCATCCAATTTAGATGCTTTGAAAGCCTTGAATTTTTTCTCAATTAATAACAAATCTTGATCAACGTAACGCGACATCACTTTGCGATACTCGTCATATAATGCTTGGTTTTTTGAACCGGTGATTTTGGCATCCGCAGTGAAAAAATCCAAAGAAGTTTCTAATGTCATCACGCCCTTTTCAGCAAAAAAAGGAATGTTATTATCAACCGAATTGGTCACGCCGCGGTCTAAGAATAAATAAAGCATCTCGGGTGAATCCAAATCAAATTCACTCACAAAGTGGGCATCTCCATCAATTTTAATAGTATCTATGGGAACTAAAATCGTGTCTTTGATTCTTTGAATGTATATTGTTCCGCTTTTCAAACCTTTGATGTGACCGTTCAAGACAAAATCTTTTTCAGCTTTTTTTTCAGCACAAGAAACCAAAACCACTAGGGCGAATAAGGTCAAAATAATTTTTTGCATGTTTGATGTTAAATAAGGAATGCCTGAAAACATTCGGTTTATTGACTAACAATTACCCTTTTGTAATTGTCTTAAATTTTGGCAATAATACTAAAAAAAATCCTCAATCTGATGAACAAATTGAGGATTTGAAATTTAAAAATTAGAGTAGTCTATCCTTTTAACCAAGCATTGTTCAAAGCTTCTTTAGAACTATCAGAAAAACCGTAGCCTTCAGACTCCTCCATAGATAATTTTACTTTACCGTTGATTGTTTCTTCCTTTCCATCTCTTCTGATTTTAACACTGATAGCATCATCAGTTTTCCAATTCTGACTTTCCATAATCATGTCATAAATCGTATCCAAGTTATAGTTTTTGCTGTTGATGGCTACAATAACATCACCGCCTTTCAATCCTAAATTCGTCATAAAATCATTCAATTCCGGACTTGAAATCACCATAATTTCTTTGGTTTTACCATCAACAGTGATGTAAGGTGTTGATTGGTCTTTTAAGAACGGGTTCATTGGCACAGCCACTTTGGTTTTAGCAACACCAACTTTAGCAAAATACTCATCATACGAAATCGGAGTTGGTCCGGCTACATAAGTAGTTAAAAACTGTCCAACTTCAGGATAAGTCAGCTGAGTGATTTTGGCAAATAATTCTTCGTCGTCAAATGGTTTTTGAGCGCCGTACTCTTTAGATAATTTTTGCATTAAATCTAAAATTCCGCGAGCGCCATTGCTTTTTTCTCTGATAATAATGTCTATGCACATGCCAATTAAAGCGCCTTTTTCGTAAACATTCAAATATTGGTCTTTGTAAGGTGCCATTAGTACATTAGCGCTCATTTCAGTGAAAGGCATGGTGTCATTCAAAGTGGCCGCATTGTTGATTTTACCTGCCATTCTCTGGTAAAATTCATCTGCTTCAATTAAGCCTTGATTGACTTGAAATAAGTTTGCAAAATACTCGGTAACTCCTTCATACATCCACAAATGTTTTGACATTTTCGGGTTGTTGTAATCGAAATAGTGAATCTCTTTAGAATGGATGCAAAGCGGTGTTACTATGTGAAAAAACTCGTGTGACACTACGTCTTTAATTTGTTCACCCAAAGCTGCAGCCGGCATCATTTCCGGGAAAACCACTGTGGTTGATGTATGGTGTTCTAAGGCGCCGAACCCTTTAGCATCGGGTTTTTGCATGTCGGATAAATAAAGTAAAACGGTATATTTCTTATTGTCATTGATAGCACCCATAAAAGCTTTTTGGGCACGCATGGTTTTTTCTAAATCCGGCAAAAGAGATTTAGCCGAATGCACATTATTAGGTGAATAAACACTGAATAAAATTTCCATTCCGTCAACATTGATGGTAACGTAATCCGGTTTGGCGTACATGATTGGATTATCGGTTAGATCAAAATACCTGTTCACGTTAAAAGTGTCTACCGTTTCGCTTTTATTGGCATCAACCAATGAAGTAGCTCCGAAAAGTGTAGCAGGATGGGTAATATTTACACTATAAGGAACATCTAATTTCCCTTGAAAATACCCAATAAAAGCATGATTGTTTAGCATAAAAACCTTGCCCTCGTCGATATTGGTTCCGGCAGGAGAGAAAATTTCGTCTTTACCGAAACCTCTACCTGTTTCTGTGTCATAAGTATCGTTTACCCAATAGGTAATTTTAGATAGGGTTTTAGCATTGGCAATTTGCCAAGAATTATCATCTGATTTGGTCACAGTCAATTCTTTACCACTTTTATCAAACGCTTTAAAGTCGTCAATCAATTTGCCGTAATTGTCTGCAGAATAAGTTCCGGGTACGGTTTTCGGAATGTGAAATACCACCTCAGTTGTGGTGATGGTTGGTGGTGTAATGGCAACCATTACTTTGTCGTCTTTCACTTGATTTAAATCGATCGCCACTTTTACTGGCAAGCTTGAAGGTTGTGCCTTTTTTTGAGCCACTACAGTAAAACTGAATAGGGAAAAGGCCAAAACAGCCGTCAACATTATTCTTTTCATCTTTTAGGAAATTTTATTTTTTGGAATAAGTCATCAAATGTAAAGATTAGTTACAGTTGTCCATAACAATTTAGATTTGATTAACTAAAAAGAAAAATTTTTTTACCGCTTGGATATTTTGTTGTGTGTAATTTGTCTTTGCAGGGTACACTTGAATCGGTCAATTCCCGACCTGCGAAGTTTAGCATGCTTGGTGCTTCTGCCTTGTACTCTTTGACGCCACATTTTAAAACTGGAAGGTTTCATTTCACGACGCATGATTTCAATGGTTTCTTGTTCGGAAATGCCAAATTGAAACGTGATGGCTTCAAAAGGCGTTCTGTCTTCCCAAGCCATTTCGATAATTCTGTCAAGTTGTTCTATGGTAAAAGCGTCAAATTTCATTGTAACAAAAATCGATATTAAATAAAAAAACTCTTGTTGAACAAGAGTTAAAGTTTAATCAAATTTATTTTTGATGTAGTATTTACTGTCTAAATCGTCGTCGAAATCATCAATAATGGGTTTTGGTTTGGGTTTGCTGCCAACCGCTTTCTTTTTCCAAAGCTCAAAATTATCTTTCGATAAGCGTTTGCGCATGAGTTCGGTGACTTCATTTTCGGTTAACCCGAATTCCTCTTTAATTACTTCAAAAGGTTTGCGCTCCTCTTGAGCCATACTGACAACTCTTTCAATCATTTCGCTGTCAAATTCCGCAAGCTTACTTTTTTTCATTTCTGTAAAAGCATTAATAGATATCGATTTTCAACTGACTAATTGTATCCCAATATTACTAAAAAAATTAATTAGTTGTTGTTCGCTTATTTATTTTTTTAGCCGTTTGATTCCGGAGAACGGTATTTCTGAAAAGGAATCGACAATAAACTTTTCAAATTGTTGTGCTCTTCGGGTTTCATATGAGTATCTACACCATAAACCAATTCTTCCCTTTCTAAAGTAGAGAAAGTACCGAAGATTCTATCCCAAATTGAAAAGATATTGCCGTAATTGCTATCCGTATAAGGCAATTTATAATGATGGTGAACTTTGTGCATATCGGGAGAAACCAAAATATAGCTCATCATTTTATCAATCTTCTTAGGCAATACAATATTGGCGTGGGTAAATTGGGTAGCAACAACCGATAAAGTTTGGTACAAAAACACCATCCACATCGGACTGCCAACAATCAACACGCCCAAGGTTGTGAATACAAAACGAATGACACTCTCTCCCGGATGATGTCGATTGCCTGAAGTAGTATCAATCCAAGTATCGGTATGATGAATTAAGTGAAAACGCCATAAGAATTTTACTTTGTGTTCCACCAAATGCGCCAAATAAGCACCGATAAAATCCAAGAGCAATAAGCCGATTACAGCATATAGCCAAGAGTTCATCTCAGGCAACCAATTTAGCAAACCGAAATGGTGCACAGTTGTCCATTGCGCAGTATTGATCAAAATAAAAGCCAAACAAAAATTAACGACTATAGTTGTTAAGGTAAAAAAGATATTAATGCCGGCATGCTGCCACTTGTTATAGCCAAATTTCACAAACGGTACAGCGCTTTCAATCAACCAAAATAAGGCAATACCACCGGCTAATATCAACGCCCTGTGCGAAGAAGGTATCGTTGAAAAGTAATCGATAATTTCATTCATAACTGTAATTTTTATCAAATATACCAAATACAACTTACTTGATAAAGCGAAAAGTAAGGTTGATTCTCGGACCGATTTCCTTAGCGGTTTTTGGGATTTGATGCTTCCAAAAATGTTGTGTTGTGCCTTTCATTAAAAGTAAACTTCCATGTTCCAAAGTAATCTTGAGTTTCTGCTCTTTTATAGTATTGTGCTGCAGATGAAAGGCTCTTTCGGCACCAAAACTAACAGAGACAATCACCGGATTTCTACCTAATTCCCTCTCATTATCGGCATGCCAACCATTGCTGTCTTTCCCGTCACGGTAATAATTGAGTAAAACTGTAGTAAATTTTTCACCGGAAACTTGCTCGACTTCTTCTTTAATAAATACTAATAACGGAGTCCATGTATTGGGTTGCATGACAATATTAGAGTAAGAATAAGGCTTCCCTTCATTGCCAAAAAGTGCTGTCAATCGTGGTTGCGGATAAGTTTTACCAAATACGGTTATATCATCCTGTTGCCAAGGAATCTCGTTTTTTAATTGCTCAAAAAGAGCATCAGCCCTACTCGTTTGGAAGAAATTTGAATAGTATTCAATGTCGGCATCCGGCAAATCAAAATGTATTTTTTCAGTTGGAAAAAGTGAATTCATATCACAAAAATAAAGAGAAAAGAATATAAAACCCTTCTCTCTTTAACAAGGTATTTGAAAAAAATCAGTTACAGTGTATCTTTCTTATCCAACAACAATTTATAAATAAATCCACCCAACAACGCACCGGCAATCGGGGCTACCCAAAACAGCCAAAGTTGGGATAAAGATTCACCTTGAGCAAAAACTGCTTGTGAAGTAGATCTTGCCGGATTGACAGAGGTATTGGTGATGGGAATACTAATCAAATGAATTAAGGTTAAGCCTAAACCAATAGCTACTCCGGCAAACTTTCCGTTGGCTAATTTGTCGGTGGCGCCAATTATGATTATCAGGAAAAACATAGTCAAGACAAACTCAGCTAAAAAGGCAGCTTCCATCGAATAGCCTTGTGGCGAAAAAGCGCCGTATCCGTTTGTGGCAAAAGCACCGGGTTTGGTATTGTCTAACATAAAACCTTCTTTGCCGGAAAGTATAAAAAGTAACGTTCCCGCCGCAACAATGGCGCCCAAGCATTGCGATACAATGTAAGGAAGTAAATCTTTACCCGAAAAACGACCACTGGCCCAAAGTCCGAATGACACTGCCGGATTAAAATGTCCACCCGAAATATGTCCTACAGCATAGGCCATAGTTAAAACGGTTAAACCGAAAGCTAAAGAAACTCCGGCAAATCCAATTCCTAAATCGGGAATACCGGCAGCAAACACGGCACTACCGCATCCGCCCAAAACGAGCCAATACGTACCAAAAAATTCAGCGAATAGTTTTCTCATAATTTTAATTTTACATCACACCAGTATGTGATTGGTTAGTGAATTAAAATTATGAAAAATAAAACAGCAACAGGTTTAAAAGAAAGAAAATTATTAACAGTCAGTTAATTAGCTGTGGGTTTCGTTGAGCGAATGTTCATTATAATAATCGCTAAAATAATCAATACTATTCCAATCCATTGAGAAAACAGCACCGTTTCGTTCAGCAATACATAAGCCATCATCACCGACACCGGCAATTCTAAAGCAGAAACTATACTTCCTAAACCAATTCCGGTTAAGGGAAAACCGGCATTCAACAACATCGGCGGAATTACTGTACCGAATAGTGCAATCAAAATACCCCATTTATAGAAAATATCAAAATTGAAGGGCGTGTGTTGCGTAAACAAAGCAAAAAATAAAACAACTACTGCTCCGCCCAACAACATATACAAACTTCGCTGTGCCGACGAGACTGAAGTAGCTACTTTATTGGCGGCATACATCGTGGTTGTGAAGGAAGCTGCGGCTAAAAGACCTAATACAATGCCTCTCCAATCGAGTACGAAGTCACCTGAGAACAATTTGGTTGCTAAAGCTGTTCCGAACAACACTACAAGAACAGAAACAATTTTGAGGTTTGACGGTCTTTTTTTATCCAATACCATTTCTAAAACCACTCCCATCCAAACGGTTTGCATTAATAAAACTATCCCTATAGAGACTGGAATGTACTTCACCGCCAAATAATAAAAAATACTGGTCAAGCCGGTTGATGTTCCTAAAATCAATAATTTTTTGATATCTACTTTTGAAGCCTTTACGGAAGCATTTCCTTTACTATTCTTTTGAACAATGTTGATGCCCAAAACCACTAATATTCCAATCACAAATTGAGCCGTTATCACTTCAGCCGGTGTATAATGCAATCCTTGAGAACTTATATCTGCATAAGCCAATTTTACAAAAGTGGCCAACATTCCGTAGCTGGTAGCGCCGAGGCCTACTAAGAAAACACCTTTCAGTACTTTGTTTCCAAACATATTTTATTTTTTAAAAAGCCGACAAAGATAGAAAATCGGAATGGTTTTCAAAGGAGTTCTGATAAAAACAAAAAACCATCCTATAAAAGGATGGTTTTTTTTATTGAGCCGGCAGAGGGACTCGAACCCACGACCTGCTGATTACAAATCAGCTGCTCTAGCCAACTGAGCTATGCTGGCGTCTCAATGTGAGTGCAAATATATTTTTTGAAATTTAAATTCCAAAATATTTTTGCATTTTTTTTATCCTTACAAAGCGTTGATTTTTTCAACCAATTGATTAGCAGTCTGTTCTAATTCGGCATTGATTTGTTTGAAATGCGCTTTTTTATTTTCAACATTTTTTACATTCACTTTTGTGATTAAAGCGTCGAAAGAAGCGATGGCTTCGTCAATAATTGCGTTTGTATTCTCCGAAGGTTTACCGGTTGTAGTCATTTCATAAATGTAAACCGCTTCAATGATATCACCCAATACAAAATTGATGTCTTTCTTTAAATTCTTAACACTTGCCATTTTATTCTAATTTTTAAAATTTCAACAAAAGTACATCAAATCTTTAGAACAGCAACTACGAAATATAAATTTCCAAGACGGAAGCTTGTCCGTTCAATTGATAATCAGTCAGTATCGCCGGGAGTAATAGCGTACTTCCTTTTCCATATTGATAAGATTTACCGTCTACACACAAACTAAAATCGCCATCCACTCCCATTAATACCCGAAAAGAATCAGCTGTTTTTGAAAAGTTTACCGTACCGTTTAAAGGAATAAAATTAGTGGTAAAATAAGGACACTGCACTATTTCATTAGCTGCATTTTCATTTTTATCATAAAACCTTTGGGCTTCGGTTTTTTCGTAGTTCAAGGCTTCTAAAGCCAAATCGACGTGCAATTCACGAGTATTGCCGTCAGCATCTTTTCGATCAAAATCATATACTCGATAAGTAATGTCAGACGTTTGCTGAATCTCGGCTATCAAAATCCCTGCCCCTATGGCATGAATCGTTCCGGTATTGAGCATAAATGCATCGCCAGGTTGTACTTTTTTAGTATCCAAAATATCGAGTAATGTTTTATTATTGAGATGATTAATATATTCTTCAGGTGATGATTTTTCTTTGAAACCCACTATCAATCGAGCATTATCATCGGCTTGTAGGACATACCACATTTCAGTTTTACCAAAAGAGTTGTGGCGCTTTTTAGCCAATTCATCATTGGGATGCAGTTGAATGGATAAATCTTCTCGAGCGTCTAAAAACTTGAACAATAAAGGAAACTGCTTTCCAAATTTTGCATAGACTTGGGTGCCTAAAATTTCAATGGGATAAGCTTCAATTAAATCATTCAATGATTGGCCTTTGAAATCACCGTTGGCCACAATACTGACCTCGTTTTCAACTGTAGAGATTTCCCAACTTTCTCCTGTTATCTCTGAGTGAGAAGGTTTGTTTAAGATGGTTTTCAATTTGGTGCCGCCCCAAATTCTTTCTTTTAAAATAGGCTCAAACTGTAAAGGATAATAATTCATACATCTAAATTTTGACGACAAATATCCGTGTTTTGCTTTTAAAGCAATGATTAAATCTTATCAAAAGCATGTTTTAATAGTTAAATGTACGATTTGTATAGACCAATTACATTACAGACTATTATTTAAAGCCTCAAGTGCTTTTTTAATGTGAATTTTCCCGGATAGGCTGTTAAAAATCAAACGAATAATTCCGTCTTTATCAATCACATAAGTAACTCTTCCGGGAATTAAACCCAATAAATCATTGGGTACGCCAAACAGTTTTCGCAGTTTTTTATCGGAATCCGATAACAACTTAAAGGGCAATTGGTGTCGCGAGGCAAACTTTTGGTGTGATTTCACCGAATCGGCGCTTATTCCAATAACTTCTGCTCCCAAAGCTTTAAAATCTTCGTATTGATCCCGAAAAGAGCAGGCTTGTTCGGTACAAACTCGGGTATCATCTTTAGGGTAAAAATAAATGACTACTGATTGCTTCCCAACAACTGAATCGCTTTCAAATGTTGCACCATTGGTGTCAATGGCTTTAAAACTTGGGATTTTGTCTCCAACTTGTAATGCCATTATTCGCCTTTGAAGGTTACAAAATTTCTCGGAGTTTCGTAGAGCACAACCTCCAAGTCTTTATCAGCATTGATGTGTGGGCGCAATTTATTCCAAATCACTACTACTATATTTTCGGCCGTCGGATTCAAATCGGCAAAATCAGGAACGTCTAAGTTGAGATTCTTATGGTCGAAAGCATTTTCGATGTGTTCTTTGATCAAATCGGACAAAATTTTGACATCAATCAGATAACCGGTTTCACGATCGATTTCACCGGTAACAGAAACAATCAGCTCGTAATTGTGTCCGTGAAAATTAGGATTATTGCACTTCCCAAAAACCGCATCGTTTTGTTCCATCGTCCAATCTTTGCGATACAATCGGTGGGCGGCATTGAAATGGGCTTTTCTGGATACGGTGACTTTCATAATTAGGAGTTATAAATTGGGGTTAAATCTTGTGATCTTCCAAGTAATGGTAGAATTCATCAAAGATGATTTTGAACCAAACAGTATAAATGTTGGGATTTTGAATCATGTCTTGACGGACTTCTTCGATGCACATCCATTTCCAACTTTCTACTTCTTCCGGATTGATGGATGGTTCGTCGTTGTAATAGCCAATCATCACATGGTCGAGTTCGTGCTCAGTCAACCCATTGTCGAAAGGTGCTTTGTAGATAAAGTGGAATAACTCTTTCAAATCGGTTTTAAACCCCATTTCTTCATACAATCGACGGCTTCCGGCCTGAATATTGGTTTCGCCTTCACGTTGATGACTACAACAAGTATTCGTCCACAATAATGGGGAGTGATACTTGTGGTGAGCACGTTGTTGCAGCATAATTTCATTTTTGCTGTTCAATACAAAAACCGAAAAAGCACGGTGTAATACCGCCTTTTCATGTGCTTCCAATTTGTTCATCAACCCTATCGGCTCATCTTGTTCGTTAACCAAGATTACTTTTTCTTCGACCATAGCTTTTATTAAACGTTCAAAAATACGAAAAAAAATCAGCGCCCCTAATTCTGCCACTGCAACAACCGTTAAACTTTCCTTAAATCAAAGTAATTTGTAATCTATCAGACATTTCGACACGTAGATGTAGTGTAAATTTGTAGTAGATTTAAAATCAGTCACTATGCTAAAATCCATTTTTAACTTTTTAATTTTGACACCGCTGTTTATGTTTACGGCTTGTGGTCAAAACAATAACAAATCAACAAAAACCACTGTTATGGAAAACGTTATTTCTAAACCCGAAAACCCTTATTATTCTAATACCGACACTTCTAAATTGGTTTTAACCGATGAGCAATGGAAAAAAGTATTGCCACCCGATTTGTATGCTGTAGCGCGTCAAGCCGATACCGAAAGAGCGTTCACCGGAACCCTGTGGAAAAGCGAAACCAAAGGCACTTATTATTGTGCGGCTTGTGGGTTGAAACTTTTTAAATCCGACCAAAAATTTGTGAGCAGTTGCGGTTGGCCGAGCTTTTTTGAGCAAGACAACAAAAACAGCATCACTTTCAAAGACGACAATTCTTATGGCATGCGCCGAATTGAAGCTTTGTGTGGTAGATGCGACAGTCACTTAGGCCATTTGTTTGACGATGGACCGGAACCAACAGGTAAAAGATACTGTATGAATGCGATTTCGTTAGATTTTGTTCCCGATACTGTAGCCAATCAAAACAAGGGAAATCTTGAAACCATCACTATCGGCGGCGGTTGTTATTGGTGTGTGGAAGCCGTTTATGAAAACTTAACCGGTGTAGAAAAAGTAGTTTCAGGTTTCTCAGGTGGAAAAGTTGAAAACCCGAGTTATGAAGAAATTTGTTCCGGAACAACCGGTGCGGCTGAAGTCGTTGAAATCACTTATGACAAGACCAAAACCAATTTGGATGAAATCTTCCAAGTATTCTTTACCGTTCACGATCCAACCACTTTAAACCGTCAAGGTGCTGATGTTGGTTCCCAATACCGTTCGGTGATTTTTTATAAAAACGAAGAGCAAAAGAAAGCCGCGGAAAGTATTATTGCCGAATTGAACAAAGAAGTTTTCAATAACAAAATCGTCACGACTTTAGAACCGTTTAAAGCGTTTTATAAAGCCAAAGACTATCACCAAAACTATTATGAAAACAACAAAGAACAACCTTATTGTCAAATGGTCATTCAACCTAAACTGGAGAAATTTGAAAAGGTTTTTAAGGATCGATTGAAAAAGAAAAACTAAAAAAAAGCCCTGATTTCTCAGGGCTTTTTTTATAAAATATAATCGGTATTGATAAAATTAGACTCTTTACTGTTAAGCAATTCCTGCAAAATCGCATTGTTATAAGCATTGTCTTTGGAAGCTACAAAAGTTCTAATCGAGAACGAACGCAACGCATCGTGTATGCTCAAAGTGCCCACCGCCGAATCTTTTCTTCCGGTAAACGGATACACATCCGGTCCGCGTTGGCATGAGCTATTTAAATTCACACGACAAACCAAATTCACCAACGTATCAATCAGCGGCGCAATGGTTTTGATGTCTTGTCCAAACAAACTCACTTGCTGACCGTAATTGGATTCCGCCATATCATTTAGTGGTTCTTGGATGTCTTTGAATGTCAGGATTGGAATGACAGGTCCAAATTGTTCTTCGTGATATACCCGCATTGCTTTATTGATTGGAAATAAAACCGCAGGAAATATATAGTTTTCAGTTCTTTGCCCGCCTTTTTGATTAATCACTTTCGCACCTTTGTCTTGCGCATCATCGATTAATTCCTGGATGTAATTGGGTTTGTCCTTTTCCGGTAATGGCGTTAAAGAAACACCTTTTTCCCAAGGATTTCCAAAAGGTAACGCATCCACTTTTTCGGCAAATCTTCGGTTGAATTCGGTTGCGATGGATTCGTGAACGTACAAAATCTTCAAAGCCGTACAACGTTGGCCATTAAATGACAGTGTTCCTGTAATACATTCCTGAATGGCTAAATCTAAATCGGCATCCGGTAAAATAATCGCCGGGTTTTTGGCTTCTAATCCTAAAATCAAACGCAAACGGTTTTTATTAGGGTGCAAATCCTGTAAAGCTATCGCCGATTTACTGTTGCCGATTAAGGCCAAAATATCAACCTTTCCGGATTTCATGATGGGTGAAGCCACATCGCGACCTCGACCGTAAACAATATTAATAACGCCTTTAGGAAAGCTGGTTTGAAAGGCTTTCAACAATGGTGAAATCAACAACACACCGTGTTTTGCCGGTTTAAAAATCACCGTATTACCCATAATAATGGCCGGAATTAACAAGGAGAAGGTTTCATTCAACGGGTAATTATAAGGTCCGAGACAAAGTACCACACCCAACGGTCCGCGACGAACCATCGCATTGACACCTTGGCTTTTGGTAAATCGCGCACTGTTTCGGTCAAGCTCTTTATAGTCTTCAATGGTATCATAAATGTATTCTACTGTTCGGTCAAATTCTTTTTCTGAATCGGGTAAAGATTTCCCAATTTCCCACATTAAGTACTTTACCACCTCGCTTCGAACGGCTTTCATTTGAGTGACGAAATTTTCCATACACTTAATTCTGTCTATGACTTTCATCGTAGGCCACAAACCTTGTCCGTTGTCATAAGCGGCAACAGCGGCAGCTACAACTTCATTGCCTTCGGTTTCACCCATAGCCGGAATGGAACCCAAAACTGTTGGAGAATACTGCGAGGTTGAAGAAATTGTAGAGATGACCGGCGTGGTTTCACCCAACCATTTCTTGAGTTCACCATTGACTAAATAAGTATCTTGGTGTAATAAATGGTTGATTTGAAATTCGGTTGGTATCGCATTCATAAAAATGATTTTTTATAAAATTACGCTTTTGCAGATAACCACCGACATCTATTTTGACAAAGAAATTAACTAAAACGATGTAACTGAAAACTTTTTTAGAAAGCTACTCTGAAAAACACATTTGGCATCATGCCCAATGAATAAAATTCTCGCACAGCATAACGCGGATTGGAAAAATCAGACAAATTGGTGTATTGGCGTTCCAACTCTTTGCTGATTAAAACATTGCGATTGTAGAGATTGTAGACGGAAATACCAATTTTAAAAGTATTACCGATATTATTTTGAAACTGGTAACTACTGGAAATGTCTAATCGATGGTAATCGGGTAATCTTTGTGCATTATACGAAGTGATTGCTCCCGCATCATCCACAGCACTGAAAGGTTTTCCGCTGTGCCAAAACCAACCGGCGGTAAACAAAAAGTCTTCCCATTTTTTAGTAAACGCCAAGTTAAAACTGTGTTGGATATCGGCATTGGAACTAAAATAACGGCCTTCATTCAACCTAGAAAACCGGTTTTGGGAATCTTGATAAGTATACGTTATCCAAGTTTTCCATGAAGCTGCACTTTTTTGCAACAATAAGTCAACGCCTTTGGTAAAGCCATTCCCTTGGTTAATGTTATTCCCGTTTTGGCCTAAAAATCCTAACGTAAACGAAGTGATTCCGCTAATATTTTTATAATAAGCCTCAATATCCAAAAGCCAATTGTTCTTTTTAAAAATGATTCCTGATGTAAATTGATTGGCTTTCTGAATAGGGTATTCTGCGTTATCGGAAAGCACCCAAACGTAGTTTTCCAAACTCAAATCGGTTCCGGCTTCTTCACGAACCTGGCTCAACACCTGACTTCTGCGCTCATAAGAAACTTGCCAAATAAAGGATTCCGAAAGACTTTTTTGCAACAAAATTCGAGGTTCAAAACTGGAAACATTCATTTGATTGTAAAAATTATAGCGCAAACCGGGCTGAAAAGTCCAGCTTCCGATATTTTGCTTGTAATGAACAAATCCGGCATGCGTCTGATTGAATAAATGTTTCAAGCTTAAGACTACGCCTATATCTTGATTGTAACTATTGAACAAATGCGAAATATCGTTCCCTAAAAACTGATAGCCGAATTGGAGATTAGATTCGCCACTGATTTGATAATCAAAATTAATTTCGGCACCCGAATCCACTACCCTGTTGAGTTTTTTAAAAGCTTCAAATTTATTGATTTGGTAATCCTGTTTTTTAAGATAATCGAAACTGTATAGTGAATAGAAAAGAGTCGATTTTTGAGTGAATTTCGGACTGTATTTTTGCGCCCAATTCAAACTGAAACCATAATTTTCAATGCTCATTCTTTGGTTGTTGATGCTGTCGGTTTCGATAATATTTTGGTAATCTAAATTGTTTTTGATGACCAAGCCTGAAAGTGAAATATCGGTTCTATCGTTAGGTTTGAAGTTTAATTTGGCGGAATAATCGTAAAACTTGAATTGATTGTTATTGTTGAAATCACGGAAATTGGTGTTTTGAAAAACTTTAGTCTCCAACTGATTGAACGTTGGGGATTGCCACCATTCTGTCAATGATTTTCGTCCGGAAAGTTGCAAACCCAATTTGTTTTTAACCAAAGGCGTTTGTAGATAAACATCAGCATTAAGTGCATTGATTCCGGCCTTCAGATAGGTTTTGTTTGAAATTTTATCTGTTGATTTGATATCGATTATGCCCGAAACCCTTTCGCCAAACTTTGGATTTACAGCCTTGTTATAATAATTTACGGTTTGCTCTACATTAGGATTGATACTCGAAATCATCCCGAATAAATGACCGGGATGGTACAAGCGAATGCCGTCCATCAAAATCAAATTCTGATCAGCCGTTCCACCGCGAATGTACAAACCAGTGGCGGTTTCGTTCGGACTTTTAACGCCGGGCAATTGTTGTATAGATTGCAAAATATCAGCATCGGTAATGCCGGGAAGCGTTTGCACTTTTTGGGGAGAAATGATGTAATGTTGAGAGGTTTTGCGGATGCCTTTCGCCAAAAACTCCTCGACCAAAACTTCTTGCAACGGAAATACTTCAAAGGTTTCCGATTGGTTAATCGAATAAAACCGTTCGTTGATTTTGATGACTTTTAAGGTTGATTGTTGCTCAATTTGGGCGTTAATTTCTGCTAAGGTGTACCGTTTTTTCGGAACAGAAATCCTTTGCCCTATGACCAAAGAATCGACATAAGAATATTTTACCTCAAATGCGTTTTCAATATCAGAAAGCACTTGGGTGAGTTGGGCATTAGCATAATAAAAAGACTCCTTTTTTTGAGACCAAGAATAAGACATCCAGCACAAAAAGAAGCCTAGCAAAATTATTTTTCTCATTCCGAAATGATAATTTTTCCGCTACTGTTTTGACTGAATTTTAAATGCAACGGCAAACAAATGGTTTGTAACGCAACCGTTGGTTCTTTGTGGGTAAAAGTTCCTGTAAATTTGATGTTTTCTATACTTTTAGGATAGTCAACTGCAACATTATATTGGTTTTTAAATTGCTCGATTACATAGCGCATCGGGACTTTTTTAAAGGAAGATTCTCCTGAAATCCATGTGGGTTTGTTCGAAGTTTCATCAGCCCAATTTTCTGCAGTGCCTTTATAATAACGAACACTCTCGCCATGAGTTAAAATCGTTGATTGTCCTTTAGAGGTAACTTGTACTTTGCCTTCATAACACTTCACTTCAAAAAAATCGTCGAACGCAATTGTGTTGAATTTAGTGCCTAAAACCAGTATTCTTCCCAGCGAAGTTTCAACGGTAAACGGACTTCCTTTTTCGACTTCAAAAAAAGCTTCACCCTTGAGTTGTAAGGTTCTCTTGTATTTAAAAATATTACTGTAAGACAACGTTGATTTAGCGTTCAGGGATACTTTGGAATGATCCGCCAGCGTTATCATTTCAGCATTTCCATAACCGGTTGTGATTTCATTTTGAGCGATAAAAAAATGATATACGCCAAATAAAATCAACAAACTAGCAGCAATAGAAGCATAACGCCAAATCGGAATGATTTTAGGTTTTGCTTGCTTTTTATCGGCTAACTTGTGTTTTATAGCCCTAAAATTTTGTTCTAAATCGGGTTGGGTGATTTCAAAACCGATTAGGGCACTTTTAATTTTTTGAAAAGCTTCAAACTCATCCGCCGAAACCAATTGTTGTAATTGCTCGTCGGTGATTTTATCGGCTAACCAATCGGATAAATATGTTTCGTTACTCTCTTCCATCCTATTATTTTTCAAACGTTTTTCACTACTTTCCTCAGAGACAACAAAGCTAGATGCATTCGTTTTTCTACTGCTTTAACCGATAAATCCAACGAAGCCGCAATTTCAGTATAAGACTGATTGTCAAAACGATTCATTAAAAAAACAGTTCTTTGTTTTTCGGGCAACTCATTGATGGCTTTTTCCAATTGCGATTTTAACTCGGTTTCTTCCATCAAAAAATCTGGTGATTCTTTGTGAGAAGATTTGGTTTGCAATTGCAATTCAAAATGATTCACTACTTGGTTGTGTTTTATTTTATTCAGCGAAAGTCTGATGGCAGTAGTGTATAAAAAACTTTTGGCTTGTTCGGGTTGCAGTATACCGCAATTTTCCCAAAGTTTTACAAAAGCATTCTGTGCAATATCCTCGGCACTTTCAGCATCACCTCTGAATTTGTAGACCAAAAAATTCCGCAACACTTTAAAATTCGTGTCAAAAACCGAGCGGAATACTACTTCTGAGCAGAGCTTTGTATTTTGGTTTTCTTCTTTCATAGCTTAAATTACAGACACAACCTTATGGCTAAGGTTGTGTCGTAACATTGATTTTTCCCAATTTTACAGTTAAATCATTTAATTACAAATAGATGAAATTGCCGCCTCGAACCCGGCTTGACTATCTACAGTAACTGATACCGGCCCTCCAGGTACATTAAAGTTTATATTTAAAGGATAAACAAAAGCCGGGATATTAGATTGTGCCGGGAAATAATACTGTAATACATCTCCGTCATTATTAGCTGTAACCAAGGCACCTTGATATTGAATATATACCGGATAATTCAAGGTAAAACAAGATCCTAAAGTATTTCCGAAATTAGCATTAGTTACAGGATCACAATTTACAAAATCAGCTGCAGTGAAACCGTCACATTCGGCCAAACAAGCATTTGAATATTCTACAATACCATTAGTCGTTTGTACACAAACCGGGTTGTAATCTGTTGGACAAATACAAGAACCGTTATCACCACTACAGTCATCATACAAATCAAATAAATCATTTAAATCATTAATAGTAATGATTTCATTATTTTGAGTAACATTGAAAGGGAAAACAATATCTGTAACTTCACCTACAATTAAAAGTGATTCCAATTCTCCTTGACTCTCAACTACTATGGTAGCACCGTTTGCATTGATTATTGAAATAGGATAAACCATCTCAAAACACTCAAACTGTAAGACATCGTCGTTAATGGTACTAAAACCACAACCTTCAACCAAAGCAATAAATTCAGCTTCATCATCAATAGTAATTACAGCACCTTGTTGTTGCACTTGAAAAGGAAAAGCAATACCGATAACGAATAAAGTTTCTGTTTCGGCTGCCAACACATCTATTAATCCTTCATCACTTGAAACAGTTATAACTGTATCGTCATTGTAAGACAAAGTAAGTGGATAAACAAACTGAAAGCAAGACAATTGATCTTGTGGTGTATTGGCGTTTCTACCACTGATATTGTTGGCTTTTTTAATTTCATTTAAAGTAGTACGCAGTGCAATACTTTTGGAAGTCACAATTTCGTTTTCTACCGGATCGTTATCGCTACAAGAATAGAAAACTGTTACCGATACGGTAAGTAATACTAGTAAAATTTTTAACTTTTTCATATTAATATATTTTTAGTGTTTATAGGTTAGACAACACAAAAGATCATCACCCTACTTTTTGTAAAATAAAAATGAAAATTAATTTATTTCAGTAGACTTTCCGCAATTTTAAGGGCACACTTTTCGCCGTCAATGGCTGCCGAAATGATTCCGCCTGCAAAACCGGCTCCTTCTCCGCAAGGATATAAGCCTTTGATTTGTAGGTGTTCCAGGGTTTCATGATCCCGCGGAATTCTGACCGGTGAAGAAGTTCTGCTCTCGGGTGCATGAAGAATCGCTTCATTGGTCATATAACCACGCATTGATTTTCCGAACTGTACAAAACCTTCTCGCATGATTTGGGTTAAAAAACCAGGGAAAACTTGACCCATTTCTACCGAAGTCGTTCCCGGAACGTAAGACGTTTTAGGAATCGAAGCAGAAACTTTGTTTTGGGTAAAATCGACCATTCTTTGGGCTGGAACTTTTTGGGTCTCTCCTGCCAAATGCCAAGCTTTTTGTTCGATGCTTTTTTGGAATTCCATTCCGGCCAGTGCTCCGAATTTGGCAAAAGGCTTGAAATCTTCGAGTTTCAATTCGACTACTATGCCTGAATTAGCGGTAGCTTGATCGCGTTTTGATGGCGACCAACCATTGGTAACCACTTCTCCGGGACTGGTAGCACAAGGCGCTATAACACCTCCGGGACACATGCAAAAGGAATACATGCCGCGACCGTTGACTTGCTTTACTATGGAATATGGAGCAGGCGGTAAATACTCGCCTCTAAAATCGCAACTGTATTGAATTTTATCAATCAAATCCTGCGGATGCTCGGCACGAACGCCCAAAGCAAAAGGTTTGGCTTCGATTAAAATTTTCTTTCTATCCAATAACTCAAAAATATCACGGGCAGAATGTCCGGTAGCCAAAATGACTTTATTGGCCGCAATCGTATCGCCGTTTTGGGTCACTATCCCTTGCATTTCATTTTGCTTGATAACAAAATCGGTCACTCGGGTTTCAAACAAAACTTGACCGCCGCATTCGATGATTTTTTCCCTAATGTCTTGAATAATTTGGGGTAATTTATTGGTCCCAATGTGCGGATGCGCTTCGACTAAAATATCGGGCGTGGCACCGAAACCAACTAATAGCTGAAGAATTCTGTCGACATCGCCTCGCTTTTTGGAACGCGTGTATAATTTTCCGTCGGAATAAGTTCCTGCACCGCCTTCCCCGAAACAATAATTGGAATCTTCGTTAACGATATGATCGCGATTGATGGCTTTCAAATCACGACGACGACCTCGAACATCTTTGCCTCGTTCAATCACTATCGGTTTTAAGCCTAATTCAATCAATTGGAGTGCCGCGAAAAGTCCGGCCGGTCCGGCTCCTACAATAATCACTTCTTGAGCATTGGCCACATTTTGGTACTCAGGCAATTCGACTTTTAGTTCGTTGTAATCTTCATCAATCAGATAGACTAAAACTTTCAGATTGATTTTAATGGCTTTTTGACGCGCATCAATAGAACGTTTTAGGATTACTACTTTGCGAACCAATTTAGTAGAAACGCGAACTGATTGAGCTACATACTCATAGAGCAAACTTTCGTTAGCGGCTATTTCCGGAGCAACTTGTAAGAGTAATTCGCGTGGCATGATTTAATTTTCAGCAAAAGTAAACAATTGGAATTACTTTTTTTCTTCAAATGCGCGCAAGGCAAACGAAGCCAACCAATGTTCGCCCTCGTAATTGCCATCGACTACCGAGGGCAAAGAAAAATTCAGATGGTAATCGGCTAAAGATTTTAAATGTGAAAACTCTTTTGGATATTGATTGATCAAAGCATAAAAATTCCAAACTCTACTGAAATTCAATCCGTCTAAATGAACCAAATGACCGTCGGTTCTATCGGATACTCGGGCCACTTCCCAAGTGAATTTCTTATTAAAAAGTTGTGGAGCAAACTTTTTCAGCCATATTAAAAAATCAGCTTTAGGCAAAATACGTTGCATTAGCGCCATTTCTTCTAAACAAGGGGAAAGGAAATCGGTACCACTGGGTTCCCAAGCAAAGGGACAGTTTTCATCTTTTAAAAATAATCGAACCGCATTGTCTTTGATGCTTTTTTGGAACAATTCATTATTGGAATAAACAGCATAATCCCAAGCAAAAGTGAGACCGAAAGCGGTATTAGAATGGGTTCCGACTCTAACCGGATAAAGCAATTTAGGCAAAAAATCGATATATCTTTCGACGATAATAGTTGAAAGCGGTTTAAGATTTTGGGCTAATTCTTGGGCGAAAGGTTCGTTATAAGTTTCCAGTTCGAGTTGTAACTTGAGTAACCAATTCCAACCGTAGGTTCTTTCAAAAGATTTCTCATGCTTTTTGTTCAGATAATCAATCTCAGTCTGGATGTTGGCTTTGGATAAATTGATTTTCAATTTTTGAATAATCAATTCTTTATTGGTCAAACTCGGGAATCTTTTGAGCAAATAAACCAAACTCCAATGTCCGTGAACCGACGAATGCCAATCGAAGCAACCGTAAAAGGCAGGATGCAATTTTTGAGGTGATTGAATTTCGGTACTGTCGACCAACATTTGTCCTAACTTATTGGGATATTCTTGTTGGAGACATTTCAACGGTAAACCTGCTAAATGATTGGCTTGTTCCAAAGTCAATTCCTGTGCAAAACCGGTGTAAGCAAACCAAAGCCATAAAAAGTAACTAATTTTCATAAAAGAAGCGTTTTTCAAATGTAGCAAAAAGTTACCTTTGCCCAACTATTTCTATCTTATGTCTAGACAAATCAAACTCATTTGGGACTTTCGCGGACCGGCTTCAGCCAAAAC
>NZ_JBILQL010000151.1:0-5192 GCF_044373165.1 Flavobacterium sp. | reverse complement strand
ACATTACGACATGTCCGAATAGTCAGGTTACGCTAACGGCTACGGGAGCAAATACCTACTCTTGGAACCCAAGCATTCAAAATGGTGTGCCTTTTACACCAACCACCACAATGAATTACTTGGTGACAGGTACCTCGGCGCAAGGCTGTACTGCAACAGATTTCGTTCTTGTTACTGTATTGCCATCGTTTTCAATTTCGACTCCCCCAGTTTCGGTTTGCCAAAATTTAACAGCAAATCTTGTCGCTTCAGGTGCACAATCCTACACTTGGTCCCCAGCAACGAACTTGAGTGCAACGACTGGATCCAGTGTCATTTTCACTCCTGGAACCAATACCAACTATACCGTTGTTGGCACGAATGCCGCAGGTTGCACAGCAACCTCTACTTTGGTGGTTACAGTTAAGGCATTGCCACTTATTAATGCCGGATTTGACGCCACTATTTGTGCGAATCAATCTACAATTTTAAGTGCTTCAGGCGGTAATAATTATCAGTGGACAGGCCTGGCAGCAGGAAATCCCATTACCGTTTCTCCTACTGTTTCAACGAGCTACACGGTTACAGGTACAGCTGCAAATGGGTGCACGAATACCGATGAATTGTTAGTTACCGTCAATCCTCTACCTATTGTAAATGGTGGTTCAGATGTCACTGTTTGTCCACAAACACAGATTTCTCTCACGGCCACTGGAACAAATAGCTATTCATGGAACCCTTCCATTCAAAATGGTATACCATTTACGCCAACAACAACAACGAATTATCAGGTAACAGGAACTACAAATCTTGGGTGTACAGCTACAGATTTGGTTTTAGTTACTGTATTGCCTCAACCACCATTATCCACTCCAAACGTTGCTACATGCGAAAACGGAACAGTGAATGTTGTCGCTACAGGAGCACAATCATACACTTGGTCACCTGCAACAAATTTGAGTGGTACCTCAGGTGGAAATTTAATTTTTACAGCTGGAAATACGACAACCTATACAATTGTTGGGACAGGTTCGAATGGATGTACTGCCTCTTCAACATTGGTCGTAACAGTTAATCCTTTACCAACTGTTGATGCTGGTGCTGCTTTGAGTACTTGTGCCGGACAATCCGTAAACTTGACTGCAACAGGAGCCAATACCTACACATGGACGGGGGCCGTTGGTAACCCAATCACTGTTACACCACTATCCACAACCACCTATACTGTAACAGGAACGAGTGCTGCAGGATGTTCCAATACAGATCAAATCATAGTTACTGTAAATCCTTTACCTAGCGTGGATGGCGGCGCTGATGTTACGATTTGTTCCGGTGAGCCAGTAACTTTGTCCGCTTCTGGAACAGTATCTTATTCATGGAATCCGACAATTATTAATGGTGATCCATTCAATCCCACAACTACAGCTACCTATGTTGTAACTGGAACTTCCGCATTGGGATGCACAGCAACAGACAATGTACTTGTCACGGTGAATGCTAATCCTGTGGTTGTGGTGAATGATGTATCACTTTGCGTTGGCGGAACGACGAGTTTAACAGCAAATGGAGCTGCCACATACACATGGAGTCCAGCGTTGAATCTCAGCACCACCACAGGAACCAATGTGACCTTTACAGCAGGAACAACCTCGACCTATACAATAACTGGAACGAGTGCAGCAGGTTGCGTTGGCAGTGACGATGTCACTGTAACAGTAAACGCCTTACCTATCGTGAATGCGGGCCAAGATAAAATAATCTGTGAGGGAACCCAAATTACACTTACGGCATTAGGGGCAACAAGCTATTCATGGAATCCAACCGCAACCAACGGAATACCATTTGCACCACCAGTGGGAACCACTGTTTACACCGTAACGGGCACAGATGCCAATGGATGTGTTGCCACGGATGAGCTCACTGTTCTTGTAAATGCAAACCCTATTGTTAATGCTGGACCCGATATAGCTTTATGTGCTGGAGAATCCGCGACATTAACTGCTAGCGGCGCTGTAAACTATACATGGACAGGAGGAATCTCAGACGGAACACCATTTATTCCCACTACGACAAACACGTATACGGTGACTGGAACAAGTGCCGATGGCTGTACCTCTACAGATGCTTTAATTCTAACTGTTAATCCTATTCCAAACGTGAATGGTGGCACAGACATCGAGACATGTGCAGGACAGAACGTAACCTTGGCAGCAAGTGGTGCCGCGACCTATACGTGGGACGGTGGTGCGGTAAACAATCAACCTTTCACGCCACCAACGGGAACAACCATTTATACGGTAACAGGAACCAGTGCTGAGGGTTGTGAAGACACAGATCAGGTATCCGTGCTCATCAATCCTAACTACCAAGCGACCTTTGAACCAAGTGCAACCTTCGGCTGTGCCCCTGAATCTGTTACATTATTTAACACTACTGCTGGAGGGTCAATTGATTGTTCTTGGACCTTAAGTAATGGAGTGACATTGCAAGGATGTGAATCTGTAACGGTCCTATTGGAAAATGCAGGATGTCTCGATGTTACTTTGAGTGTAAATGCTGCTAATGGCTGTTCCAGCACTGTGACACAAACAGATGTCATTTGTATTGAAGAAACGCCAATTGCAGAGTTTTCAGCGCTTCCAAACGTCATTACTATTTTTGACGATCCTGTTCAATTCATCAATACGTCGAGTGCTGCCGCTTCCTATATTTGGGACTTTGGAGATGGATCACCATTGGTTGAAGCCACTGATCCATCACACGATTATTCTCTAGATTCAGTAGGCACTTATTTGGTAACCTTATTGGCCACCTCACCATCAGGCTGTACGGATTCTGCCTTTGCTCTGATTCAAATCATCGATGATGTCATTTTTTACGTTCCAAATTCCTTCACTCCAGATGGAGACATTGCGAATCAAACTTTTCAACCTGTATTTACCTCCGGATTTGATCCAGCCGAATACTCAATACGCATCTTTAATCGTTGGGGTGAAGTGGTTTTCGAATCCAACGATGCAACCATTGGCTGGGATGGAGGATATGGTAATGGATCGAACTACCACTTGATGCAAGAAGGAGTATATACCTGGAAAATTGAATTTACTGTCCTTCAAACGGATGAGCGCATCATGAAAGTGGGGCATGTGAGTTTGCTGCGATAGGGAATTCATCATAAACATTTGTTTCTTTAAGTTGTTAAAACCGTATGACCACAGAACCCATCATACGTGTTGAACATCTCGCCAAGCGCTTCGGTACATTTGAAGCTGTGAAGGATGTTTCATTCACTGTAAACCGAGGAGATGTCTTTGGCTTTCTCGGTCCAAATGGCGCTGGAAAAAGCACCACCATTCGTTGTTTACTTTCACTCATTCGTCCGGATGCCGGTAAGGTTGAACTATTTGGTAAGTCTTATGCGAATGAACGCTCAGCCATCCTAGCGAACATTGGAAGCATCATCGAAAAACCTGATTTCTACAAGTACCTTTCCGCAGAAAAAAATCTAGAAATCTTTGCACGTATCTCGGGTGCGAATGTAGGAAAGAAGGACATTGCTGAAATGCTAGACTTTGTAGGTCTAGGAGACCGTGGTAAACATAAGGTGAAGGGGTTTTCTCACGGAATGAAACAACGCTTGGGTATCGCTCAAACCTTGTTGCACCAACCAGAACTCATCATCTTGGATGAACCTACAACTGGGCTAGATCCGCAAGGAATCGTCGAAATTAGAAACCTCATCTTGAGATTGCGCACAGAGCAAAACAAAACGGTGGTTTTGTCATCGCATCAACTGTCTGAAATTGAACTGATCGCCAACAGAATGGTCATTATCAATAAAGGAAAAACAATTGTTGAAGGGGCTGTTCAAGATTTACTCGATGCAAACGATCTGCAAGTCAGGATAGAAACAAATGATGCTAATGCTGCAAAGGAAGTGATTCTATCTGCCCACCCATCGACTCCAATCACACAATTGAATCAGCGCGAGTTGGAGTTCCCCGTCCACAAGGACCAAGTGCACCTCATCAATCAACTTCTCGTAAGTGCAGGAATATCAGTCCATGCGATTGAACCGAAGCGAAAACTTGAGGATTATTTCATGAATATAATTTCATCCGAACATGTTGCTTAAAAATACTTGGAACGAATTCATAAAGATCCTTTCGAAACCTCGATCTTATCTTGGTGTGGGGGCTTTGACCTTGCTGATTGCCATCATCATTTTCGCGATGAAAGCAGATGGAAAATCCATTATTTCCTTTGTCACGGCATCGTTTGAACAGACCTTAACCTTCAATGGACATATATTAAATGGCTACCTCATTGCGTTCATTATCCTTCAGATGCTCATCGTACACGTGCCATTGCTCGTTGCCTTGGTGACAGGAGATTTAATTGCCGGAGAAGCTGCGATGGGGACAATTCGAATGTTGGCGACAAAACCAATTTCAAGAACGAATATCGTCCTTTCAAAGTTTATTGCCGGAGCAGCCTATACCCTATTCATCATTCTTTGGATGGGATTCTTGGCAATCTTTGTATCGACTGCAATCTTTGGAACTGGCGATGTGATTGTCCTCAACTCCGATGGATTGGTTATTCTTCCAGAGGCTGATGTCTTGTGGCGTTTTGGCGCAGGATTTTGTGTAGCCTTTTTATCCCTACTTACCGTATCATCATTGTCGATTTGTCTTTCTGCTTTCGCAGAAAACTCCATCGGACCTATCGTAGCAACAATGGCGATTATCATTCTGTTTACCATCATTGGTAGCTTAGACGTCACTGTTTTCGATTCCATTAAACCATATTTATTCACCACACACATGGCGTCATGGCGCAGCTTCTTTGAAGAACCAGTTCCCTGGTCGGCGATTCGTGAATCCGTGATTATTCTGGTCGTGCACAATGCTGTACTCGTTACTGTGGCTGTGATCCGATTCAACAAAAAAGACATTACCTCATGAGAAAAATTGCTCAGCTCTTTGTGCTTTTCGCGCTTCCACTTTTGACGAATGCTCAATCGGCAGATGACATCGTTTCAAAAGTTCTTACAAAACTTAATTCAGTGAAAGATTATAAGGTGTCGGCGACGATTAAAGCCAATATTCCTATGATCAAGATTTTACCGAACGAGGCTACGATTTATTTCAAGCAGAAGGATAAGTTTAAAGTTGAATCAAAGGGCATTACCATCTTGCCAAAGCAAGGAT
>NZ_JBILQL010000033.1:0-21478 GCF_044373165.1 Flavobacterium sp. | reverse complement strand
TTTTATATGAAAAATCCCTTTATCAAAAAGGAATATAGTTTAAAGGTTAGTACGATAGGTTCTTCTTCTTCTGAAAGTTTCGGGATTGAAATGTTTCCAAAGATTGTGAATGGCATGGTTGTCTACCAACTCAGGTGTTCTGATACAATTTTGAATTCCTTTTTCTTTAAAAGTGTTGTAGTATTCATTAAATATGATGGCAGTAACTCCTTTACTTTGGTATTCGGGATCTACACCAATTAAGTAAAAAAGGACTTCTTTGCTTTGTTTTTTTGCTTTGAGCAAATGATAAAATCCTAATGGGAAGAGTTTTCCATTGGCTTTTTTTAAGGCTTCTGAAAAACTAGGCATTACAATACTGAAGGCTACAATTTTATCATTTTTGTCTACAACAAACTTGATATATTCAGGATTAATAAAACTGATATATTTTTTTTTGAAATATTCTTTTTGAATGTCTGTTATGGCTACAAAAGAGGAGAGGTTTGCATAACTTCTATTGAATAAATCGAACATTTCGTCCACATAAGGCATTATGTCTTTGGTGTTGTTAAAATTTAAGGGTCTTAATTCATAGCGTTTTTTGATCAACTCTTGTGCTTTATAAAAAAATTCAGGTTTTACATTTGAAAAAGGAAACTTATTTTCCAAATATTCCTTCTCTTTTACATAACCTAATTGCTCCAAGTGCTCTTTATAATAAGGAAAATTATACCAAGTAATCATGGAACCTAATTCATCGAAGCCTTCTGTAAGCACGCCTACTTTATCTAAATTTGAAAAACCCATTGGGCCTTCAACATATTCTAATTGATTCTTGTGGCCAAGTTCATAAACTTTCTCCAATAGTGCTTTGGTCACTTCTATATCATCAATCACATCCCACCAACCAAAGCGAACTTTCTTTTTTTGTTGTTGGTTGACTTCATCCCAATTGATGATGGCTGCCACTCGCCCAACAATTTTATCCTCTTTATAGGCCAAATAGAAATAAGCTTCGGCAGAAGTAAAAGCCGGATTTTTGGTTTTGTCAAAGGTTTCCAATTCATCACTTATCAAAGGCGGAACCCAAAAAGGATGATTTTTATATAGGGAAAAAGGAAATTTTACGTAATCATTTAGAAGTGCTTTGGTGTTGGCTTCTTTTACAGTTATCATTATGGAGTTTTTTCTAATTCAACTTCGTCTTTTCTTTTTTTGCCTTTGTCACGTTTTGACTTTTTATCTTTTTTCTTGTCGTCTTTTTTCTCGTTTTTAATACGGGTGTAATTGGTTTCATAATTACTGTCAAAACGCCAAGACAAGCCAACTCCTCCGTACAATATGGCCGGAGTATCCTTAATGTTTTTCGCTATAGAAGCATCTAATTGTATGTTTTCTCTAACCAAATAAGCCGCTCCAAATCGGAATATATTGTCGGCATAAAAATCACTTTTGTATCCTTGCATTTCTACAAAACCCGACCATCTCATGTTGAATCCACGAGTTAAGGTTGCAATAACGCCTAAGCTCGGGTAATCTGTCATGTATTTGTCGGCTATAATATTAGTCACGAAAACCCATTTGGTGCCAAATTGATTTTGGGTAATCAACATCAACTTCGGACTGATTGTAGGATCGCTTTCAAAGGTGAAAGGATTGGTTCCTAAATTCAAATTAAATCCCGCATAAACAGCGACCGCAGGTATGAATTGTTTCCAACTGAATTTGTGATTGGCTTTCCAACTGTATACATTAGGTTTGTCATCTTTCAGTTTTAAAAAAGGATCAAAAACCAAATATTTTGCACCCAATGTTACTTGTTTAAAACCACCACGAGTATCGTTTACTAATGGTGCTTTGTACCAATCATATTGGTATTGTGTTTCCAAATTGAATTCGAATTGATCAAAAAAAACGCCATATCTAACACTCAATTCCGTACCGAATCCGTTGGCTTCATAGCGCGATAAGTCGTGTTTTTCACGTATACCGTACAAACCACCTTCGGCCTGAATAACCGTTTTGCCCACAGAGAATGCCGACATGGATTTTCCGGGTCTGTTAGAATTAATAAGATCAGTGTACTGTGCAAAAGCAGTTGTTGACAGTAGTGAAAACAACAAAATTCTAAAGATTTTTATTTTGACCATAGTATTGGATTTAATGGGAATACGGTCTTCCAAAAGTAATATAATTTATCATTTATTTAAGAGGTTACAGCGAATTTTACATTGTGGAATTTAGTATTTTTGACAAAAATTATTTTACAGTATGGATACGGCCTCTTACAGCGGATTGTTCAAAACGATACTCTACATTATAGCTTTCTACTACATTTTTAAGTTTTTAGCGCGATTGTTTTTGCCGGTAGTAGCTAAAAAAGTAGTGGAAAAAGCTACCCAGCAATTTCAACAACAACAGCAGCAATACCAACAGCAACAACAAGCTCAAGCGCCCAAAAGCGATAAGCCCAGAGAAAAGAAAATTGTTGGTGAATACATCGATTTCGAAGAAATTAAGTAATTTCACTTGAAAACCTAACCCAAAAACATGAAACAACTTCAAAAGTTTTATCCACATTTATTAGCCATTCTCGGATTCATTCTTATTTCCCTAATTTATTTTTATCCCGTTTTACAAGGCAAAAAAATCTACCAATCCGATATTGTGCAATATACCGGAATGGCGAAAGAGCAAAATGATTTCAGAGCTGAGTTTGATGCCGAACCTTTTTGGACCAATGCTGCTTTTGGTGGTATGCCAACCTATCAATTAGGAGCCAATTATCCAAATGATTTTATTGGGAAATTAGATGATGCTTTGCGATTTTTACCGCGACCGGCAGATTATTTGTTTCTCTATTTCTTAGGGTTTTATGGTTTGCTTTTGGTTTTTAGAATCGATCCTTTAAAAGCATTTTTCGGAGCTTTGGCCTTCGGGTTTTCAACTTATCTTATTATTATTCTCGGTGTAGGACACAATGCCAAAGCGCATGCTATTGCTTACATGCCGTTGGTTGTTGCCGGATTTATTTTGGTTTTCAAGAGAAAATATTGGCATGGTGGCTTGTTGACGATGTTGGCAGTCGCTCTCGAAATCAATGCCAACCACTTTCAAATGACCTATTATTTGCTGATTTTGTTGTTGGTTTTAGCGGTCTATTTTCTTTATAAATTAAGTAAAGAGAATGAATTAAAGTCAATTCCCAAAATCGCCGGTACATTTTTGGTTGCCGTACTTTTAGCCGTTGGGGTGAATGCTTCCGGTTTGATGGCTACCAAAGAGTACTCCGATTTCAGTATGCGAGGCAAAAGCGAATTGACTTTTAATCCCGATGGTTCTAAAAATACTGAAACAGCTTCGATGTCGAAAGACTATATCACCGAGTACAGTTACGGAGTAGGGGAAAGTTTGAATTTGATTGCGCCTCGACTTTACGGTGGTGGCAATAGCGAAAAATTAGGGACTGAGTCGCATGTGTACAATTATATGTTGTCATATGGTGCCAACGAAAACGAGGCCCAAACCTTCACCGAAAACTATGCGCCAACTTATTGGGGTGATCAACCTATAGTAGCGGCACCGGCTTATATTGGTGCTATTGTTTTCTTTTTGTTTATTTTGGCTTTGTACCACGATAAGCGTAAAATAAAATATGCTTTCTTGGCAGGCGCTATAGTTTCTTTGTTGTTGTCATGGGGAAAAAACTTCTCTGTTTTAACCGATTTCTTTATCGATTATGTGCCCTTGTACGACAAGTTCAGAGCGGTTTCTTCTATACAAGTTATCTTGGAATTGTGTATTCCGGTTTTGGCCATTATGGGATTGCAATCGTTTTTTAAAGACACCGAAAACCAAAAGAAATCATTGTTGTATACAGCCGCTACGGCCATAGGTTTGATAGTGTTGATTTATCTTTTCAAAGGAGCTTTCTCTTTCTCTAGTGCAGTAGATACTCAAATTGCGGATATGCTCAATCAAGGTCAGGACAAAACTTTCGGACTAGGCTTTATTGAAGCTTTGAAGGAAGACCGTATGGATTTGTTTACCAGTGATTTGTTGCGTTCCGGATTTTTTATGGTGATCACTTTTGGCGTAATGTGGTTTTACCTGAAAGGAAAATTGATGCCAACTACAGCTGTTGTTATCATTGGAATTTTTATGGCAGGTGATTTGTTCTTTATCGATAAAAATTATGTGAGTAACGACGGGAAACAATTCAGAAGTGCTCGCGAAATCGACCAACCTTTCGAAGTTACCGAAGCCGATAATAAAATCCTTCAGGATAATTCGGTTTTCCGAGTGTATGAACTGCAAGGAAGATTACAAGGCAGAACATCTTATTTTCACAAATCGGTTGGCGGCTACAGCGCTGTTCGACCTCGACGTTATGAGCAACTGTTTGATTACCAAATCGACAGACAATTGAATGATTTAGGGAAAATTATCGATCCTCAAACCATGACGCTAACCAAGAGTATTCCAATTATGAATGCCTTGAATATCAAATATCTTTTACTGCAAACCAATGACGGCGAGAGTGTAGCGGTTACTAATCCTTTCATTAACGGTAACGCTTGGTTTGTTACCGAATTAAAGACTGTGAATACAGCCGATGAGGAAATGAAAGTATTGGGTAAAATCGATACCAAGAATACCGCAACTATCAGTGCATCAGAAGAACTTACAACCAAATTGCCGAAATCTTTTACCAAAGACAGTTTAGCCACAATCAAATTAGAAGAACATTTACCTAATGTGATTAAGTATACCTCGAATAATAACAACGATGGTTTTGCGGTTTTCTCTGAAAACTTCTACCAAGGTTGGAAAGCAACTATTGATGGCAAAGAGGCTGAAATCCAAAGAGTGAATTATGTGCAACGCGGTTTGGTTATTCCAAAAGGAAAACATACCATCGAATTCAAGTTTGAACCACAAGTAATCAAAACCGGCAGTACGATTGCCTTAGTCAGTTCGATTTTGATGATTTTGGTAATCGTTGGAGTAGTTTATTTTGAACAAAAAGGGAAGAAAGTAGCATAATGTCTGATTCCAAGAAACTGCTAATCATTACTTATTATTGGCCACCAGCCGGCGGTCCGGGCGTTCAGCGTTGGTTAAAGTTTGTCAAATACTTGCCCGATTTCAACGTTCAACCTATAGTATATGTACCGGAGAACCCAACTTATCCCATCATTGATAATGGTTTGGAAAGCGAAGTTTCGGAAAAAGCCATTATCCTGAAAAACAAAATATTTGAACCTTATGGTTTGGCTTCTTTTTTCGGTAAAAACAAAACCAAGAAAATCAGTTCAGGGATTATTCCGAACCCAAAAAAACAATCGTTTTTAGAAAAGACTTTGCTTTGGGTTCGAGGGAATATTTTTATTCCGGATGCGCGTTTTCTTTGGGTGAAACCTTCGATTAAATATTTAACCAAATACATCCAAGAAAACAACATCGATACTATCGTAACTTCCGGTCCGCCGCATAGTTTGCATCTCATTGGTTTGCAATTGAAGAAAGAGTTAGGCGTTACATGGTTAGCCGATTTTCGTGATCCTTGGACCACCATTGGTTATCATAAAGCCTTGAAATTGTCTTCATATGCCGAAAAAAAACACAAAGCTTTAGAGCATGAAGTTTTAAACACAGCGGACACGATTATCGTCACCAGTAAAACTACCAAAGCCGAATTTGAAGCCATAACTTCGCGTCCGATAGAAGTGATTACTAACGGTTACGACGTCGAAAAAATCACCAAGCAACCGTTGGATGAAAAATTTTCTTTGGCACATATCGGTTCTTTTTTATCGGAAAGAAACCCCAGAATATTGTGGAAAGCCTTAAAAGAGTTGACCCAAGAAAACCAAGATTTTAAAAAAGATTTTCAGCTCAAACTAATCGGCGCGGTGAGTCAGGAAGTGTTAGACACAATTTCTGAATTCAAACTCAATGATTATGTGTTGAATTTAGGCTACATATCGCATCAAGAAGCTGTCGAACACCAAAGAAAATCACAAGTTTTATTGCTGATTGAAATCAATTCAGAAGACACTAAAAGTATCATTCCCGGAAAATTATTTGAATACATGGTTTCCGAAAGACCTATAGTAGCGATTGGTCCGCAAGGTTCCGATTTTGCCGAGATTATCACTTCAACAAATACCGGCATTTTCTTTACTTATGACGAGAAAGAAAAACTAAAAGCCTTACTTTTGAACTATTATCAGGAATATCAACAGCAAAATTTGAAAGTTCATGCCGTTGGTTTGCAACAATATTCACGAAAAAGTTTGACAGGACAACTTTCCAAACTCCTAACTCAAAACTCCTAACTCAAAAATGGGCATCGTAGTCAACCAATCCATCAAAAACACCATCATCACCTATATTGGTTTTGCGATTGGCGCGGCGAATACTTTATTCATGTATCCTCATTTTTTGGGTGAAAAGTTTTATGGCTTAACCGGATATATTTTGTCTTCGGCGAATATTATTTTTCCGTTGATGGCTTTTGGCGTTCACAATACGTTGGTCAAATTCTTTACCCAATACAAAACCGAAAAAGAAAAAGGTGAATTCCTGACTTTTGTGATGGTTTTACCGCTGCTGACCATTATTCCAATCGGACTCATAGGAACGGTTTTTTACACAGAAATTGCTACTTTTCTATCTAGTGAAAACGCGATTATTTACGACTATGTATGGCAAATTCCGGTGATAGGTTTGTGTATGGGCTATTTCGAGATTTTCTATGCTTGGGTAAAAGTGCATTTGCAATCCGTTTTCGGAAGTTTTGTCAAAGAAGTTTTATTGCGTGTATTCATCAGTATCTTTCTTTTTGCCGTTTACTTCGAAACAATTACTGTTGAGACTTTTGTCGATATTTTGATGGGCATTTATTTGCTGACTACCTTAGTAATGTTGTTTTATGCCCATAAAGTAAAGCCGATACATTTTTCGTTTAAACTACCGCACAATTTCAAATCAATTCTAACTTATTCTCTGTTTATCATTCTTTCGGGAAGTATTGCCAATATGTTACTCGACATAGATAAAACCATGATTGCCCAATACATCAAAATTGAAAATATTGCTTATTATTCGGTCGCCATTTTTATCGCTACTGTAATTTCAGTTCCCAGTCGAGCCATGCACCAAATTACTTATCCCATTACCGCCAAATTAATGACTGAAGGCAAACACGATGAGTTAAACGACTTGTATAAAAAGACATCCATTTCCTTGCAAATTGTGGGCGGATTGGTTTTAGTTGGGATTTTGGTCAATATCAACCAACTTTATTTGCTCTTACCCGAAAATTATCGCGGTGGTGTTTTTGTGGTTTTTATGATTGGAATTTCTAAATATTTTGATTTGATTTTGGGCAATAACAATGCGATTATTTTCAACTCCAAATATTATAAAGCCGTTTTGTTTTTGGGATTGTTATTAGCGGTTTTAGCCATTTCACTGAATGACTTTTTTATTCCGCTTTACGGCATCAACGGTGCGGCAATGGCCACGCTCATTTCGATTACATTGTATAGTTTGGCCAAATTGCTTTTTGTGGTTTTAAAAATGAATCTCTATCCATTTACGCTGAAAAACTTTTACGCCTTAGCCATTGGATTACTTTGTTTCTTTGCCTTTTATTATTGGGAATTTAACTTCCATCCGATAGTAAATATCGTGTTTAAATCGGCTTTGGTTTCTTTGGTTTATGTTGGTTTAGTCTACAAAGCCAATTTGTCTCCGGAGATTAAAACGGTAATCGAAAAACAACTCAAACGAATAACTCGATAGTTTAGTCATAAAAAAACGCAATCTTTTCAGACTGCGTTCAGGGTAATTAGCTTTAATCTTTTATTGAATTATCAGTTTTTGGGTAACTGATTTTGTCCCTTCATGAAGGCTAACAAAATAAATGCCTTTGCTCAATCCGGAAGTGTTTACAGTAGTCGATAATAATGTTGTTTGTTGTTTGTACACTTCTTTTCCAACACAATCTGTAATGATTAATTGAGCATTTCCATCGTTACTGTTGGTCTCGATAGTAACAGTATCAACAGCTGGATTAGGATATATTTTTACGGATAATGGTAAGGCAAATTCTTCAGCCTTTAAGATGGCTGTAACTTTTCTGATTTTATGATTGCCTCTATCGGCTATGTAAAGCAAACCATTTGGATCAAAGCATATTCCTATAGGCTCGAAAAATCTTGCAGCTACTCCTGAACCATCAAGATAGCCTTGAACAGCCCCCACAAAGTTGGTCACTGCCGCGGTTCCTATATCTATTTTTCTGATTCGGTTATTGCCATAATCTACCACAAATAAATAGTTTTGGTTGCTTATAGCTAATCCCATCGGACTATCAAATCCAGCAGTTATGCCTGCGCCATTGTTAAATCCGGTAACACCGCTTCCTGCAAAAGTGGTTACTTCTCCGGTATTGATAACGATTTTTCGGATACGATGGTTGTTGATTTCAGCCACATAAAGATTGCCGTTTCCGTCCGGACAAATTCCGGATAATCCGTCGAATTGTGCGGCTTCTCCGATACCGTCTATAGTGCCTTGTACAGATCCGGCCAAGGTTGAAACTGTACCGTTGACCATATCAATTTTTCTGATTTTGGTGTTGATGCTTTCCGTTATATATAAGAAGTTGCCTTCTCTGCAAATGCCAACCGGAGCATTGAATAATGCATTAGTCAAATCGCCGTTGGCATAACCAAAATTGGATCCGGAATAAGTGCTGACTTCACCGGTGGCAATTACGATTTTTCGAATTTTGAAATTAAAATAATCGGTCACATACAAATTACCGTTATTGTCAGTGCAAATACCGCTAGGGCCATTAAATTTTGCTACTGTTCCAATCCCGTCTGCAAAACCTGCAGTAGAACCTGCTAAAGTACTGACTGTATTAGTGGCGATTTCAATTTTTCGAATCAAATTATTGGTGTAGTCTGCAACATACATATATCCGTTATTGTCTAAGCAAACAGCTCTCGGGCCGTAAAATTGTGCTGAAGTTCCGACAGCATCAGTATACCCGGCCGTAGAGCCGGCTATGGTTGTAACAACTTGTGCGGTACTCGTAAACGCACACAAGAATAGAACGAGGAGTAGGGTAATTTTTTTCATTAGGCTAGGGGATTAATAAGGATTAGTGATTTTCTTTTGATTTTAGAATGATTTTAAGCCATATTCTTTCATATTAGTTTAATTAGATAGCTAATTTTCTTAAAATGTATTGGATGTCAGTACACAAATATATTACAATACTTCGGTTTTTGTCAAAGATTTGTTGTTATTTTCGATGAATGGTATCACTTACTTCGATAAAAGTACAAGATATTTCTTGCTATTTTTATTTAAAACGACTGAAAGCTATTTTCGGGTATTATTTACTGTTAATTAACGCAATAGGAGAAGAATGCTACTCCCCATTATACTGTTTTTTAACTAGCGGGAAGTTGTATATTTGAACAAGAAACTAAAAAATATTTAAATAATCTGTTGTAAATATCACTTTGTAAAACAACTATTAAAACTATTTAAAATGACTCAAGTAAATCCTTTTTAATTTTCAACGGAAATTGTGAAAAAGCATTCCTTTTTTACCAATCCGTTTTTGGAGGCGAATTTCCATATATGGGCAGATTCAAAGATATGCCGGCCGATGACAATTGTCCTCAGATTTCCGAGGAAGAAGCCAATAGAATTATGCAAATATCTTTACCGATTGGGAATACTGTTATTATGGGAAGCGACAGTACATCTGCTAGCGGTGATGCGATTATCGGAACCAATATTTCTGTTTCGGTTAATACATCGAGTAAGGCAGAAGCTGATAGTATTATAATGGATTAGCAGTAGGCGGAAATGCCTTCATGCCCATGACACAAACTTTTTGGGGGTGCTTATTTAGGGATGTTAAAAGATAAATTCGGCATCAACTGGATGGTGAATTTTGATGAAAATCCCCCAGCCTAAATTATTGTATATCTTTTATGCTATAAATCAAACTGTTGCGTTATACATAAAAAACCAACTCTTGAAAAAAAAGATTGTTCTTCTGTTGCTAATCGCAGTGGTTGTTGCTTACGGCTACAATAGTATCAACTATAAGTATAAAAGTGAACACAAACCTAAAGTCGATGTTTCTAAAACCGATGAAAAGGCTAAGGAAGCTTTGACTTTTTGTCGTAAAAACAACTTCAACCAAGATTTTTGTATACTAATTGACATGAGTATTCACTCGGGATTGAATCGTTTTTTTGTGTACGATTTCAAACAAAATAAGATTACTCTACAAATGCTTGTTGGTCACGGTTGTTGTAATTATCCGTGGAGTCAAACTTGGTCAAAAGACAATCCGACTTTCAGCAATAAAGACGGCAGTCATTGCTCTTCTTTGGGTAAATATAAAATCGGGCAAAGGGCTTGGAGTGATTGGGGAATCAATGTCAAATATGTACTGCACGGTCTGGAAAACACCAACAGCAATGCGCAATCGCGTTACATTGTTTTCCATTCATGGGAAAAAGTTTCCGATAAAGAAGTTTACCCTAACGGAACGCCTGAAGGTTGGGGTTGCCCAACGATTTCCAACCAAAACATGAAGAAGATTGCCCCGATGTTAAAAGCGACTAAGAAACCTGTTTTGATGTGGATTTATCAATAAAATCTATTCCGATTCCTTACGGCTCATAGAAACTATAATACCGGCAGCCAGGGACAATGCAATAAAACCCAGTGAAACCCATTCCGGAAATTTGTAATAATGAATAATGAGCATTTTGATTCCTACAAAGGTCAATATGGCAATCAAACTATATTCTAAATAGCTGAATCTCTCCAACATATTCGCTAAAAAGAAGTACATCGAACGCAAACCCAAGATGGCAAAAATATTGGAGCTGAATACTAAAAACGGATCGGAAGTGATGGCCAAAATTGCCGGAACACTGTCTAAAGCGAACAGCATGTCCATAACTTCAATCACAATCAGCGCCACAAAAAGAGGAGTAGCCGCAGTAATGTGTCTTCTTTTTACAAAAAAATGTTCCCCGTCGGAATGACTGGTAATCGGCATTATTTTGCGCAAATTTCTGTAAACAAACGATTTTTTCGGATTGAATTCTTCTTCCTCTCCTTTGAACAACATTTTAAAAGCAGTAAAGATCAAAAAGGCACCAAACAGGTAAGTCATCCAACTGAATTTATTAATCAGAATTACGCCAAAGAAAATCATCAATCCTCTAAAGACTATAGCGCCTAAGATGCCCCAAAACAAAACGCGATGTTGGTACTTTTGCGGGATTTTAAAAGAGGAAAAAATGACCGCAATCACAAAAATATTATCCACACTTAAGGACAATTCTATCAAATAACCGGTAATAAACTTCATAGAAGCCACAGTCGGTGTCAGATCGGTTGGATTGTCTATGAGTCCGTTTTTATAAATCCATCCTACCACTATGCTGAAGACAAATGATAGCGATACCCAGATTCCGGTCCATATTCCGGCTTCTTTTGGTTTAATAATGTGTGGGTTTTTGTTGAAAACACCTAAATCTAAGGCCAAGAACAAAAAGATTAGCGCCAAAAAAATAATCCAAACCGTCATGATATATAATTAAGTTTACGCAAAGATAGGATTTTTACCGCTTTAATGTATAATAAAAAATCAAGAGATAAGACAGGGAAAGGAAAATCTATATTTTACAATATTATCATTTTACCCCTAAAAAAAATAGGGTTATTTTATTTTAAAATCGAAATATTGTTATATTTGCACAAAATTATTAGGGTATAATCATTTAAAAATATTTTTTTATGTCAACTTTACGTTTTCAAGCATTAAAAGATGCCTCAGGCAGAAAACCGGTAAAATTCGAAGAAGCCAATAAAAAATCGGCACTTTTCGGTTCTAATGTATTCAATGATAAAGCAATGAAGCAGTATTTAACTGCCGATGCTTATAAAGGAGTAAAAGATGCAGTACAGCACGGAACTAAAATCGACAGAAAGTTGGCTGATTATATTGCTATGGGGATGAAAGAATGGGCTTTGACTAAAGGTGTAACACACTATACTCACTGGTTCCAACCCTTAACCGGAACTACTGCTGAAAAGCACGATGCTTTCTTTGAAACGTCTTATGATGGTTCAGATCCGGTAGAGAAATTCGGCGGTGGACAATTGGTACAACAAGAACCTGATGCCTCTTCTTTCCCGAATGGTGGTATCAGAAATACTTTTGAAGCCCGCGGTTATACCGCTTGGGATCCTACATCACCGGCTTTCATTTTCGGAACAACTTTGTGTATTCCAACAGTGTTTATTTCTTACACCGGAGAAGCTTTAGATTACAAAACACCATTATTGCGTGCTTTGAATGCGGTTGATGAAGCGGCTACTGAAGTATGTAAATATTTTGATAAAAACGTTAAAAAAGTTACAGCTACTTTAGGTTGGGAACAAGAATATTTTTTGGTTGACATTTCATTGGCCAATTCAAGACCGGATTTGTTGTTAACAGGTAGAACTTTATTAGGTCATACTTCAGCCAAAGGGCAACAATTAGATGACCATTATTTTGGTTCGATTCCGTCTCGTGCCTTAAATTATATGAGAGAATTGGAGGAAGAATGCATGCTGTTAGGCATTCCGGTGAAAACCCGTCACAACGAAGTGGCACCAAACCAATTCGAGTTGGCCCCCATTTTTGAAGAAACCAATTTAGCAGTTGACCACAATTCCTTGTTAATGGATGTGATGTCTAAAGTAGGAGAGCGTCATGATTTTAAAGTGTTATTCCACGAAAAACCATTCAAAGGTGTAAACGGTTCCGGAAAACACAACAACTGGTCTTTAGCAACAGATACCGGAGTTAACTTACTTTCTCCAAGTAAAACTCCTATGAGCAATTTGCAATTTTTATCTTTCTTTATCAATACCATCAAAGCGGTTAACGAGTATGAAGAGTTGTTAAGAGCTTCCATCGCCACAGCCAGTAATGACCACCGCTTAGGAGCTAATGAAGCGCCACCGGCTATTATCTCGGTTTTCATCGGAGCACAATTGACCAAAGTATTGGCAGAGTTAGAAGGTGTTTCTAAAGGAAAGTTATCTCCTGAAGAAAAGACTGATTTAAAACTGAATGTAGTAGGTAAAATTCCGGATGTAATGTTGGACAATACCGATAGAAACAGAACGTCACCATTTGCGTTTACCGGAAACAAATTCGAATTCCGCGCCGTAGGTTCTTCTGCTAACTGTGCTAACGCGATGACTACTTTGAATTCTATCGTGGCCAAACAATTGAAAGCTTTCAAAAAAGAAGTTGACGCGCTTATCGACGATAAAGGATTGAAAAAAGACGAAGCCATTTTTAATGTTTTAAGAGAATACATCAAGCAAACTAAAAATATCCTTTTTGAAGGCGACGGTTACAGCGATGCTTGGGAAAAAGAAGCTAAGAAAAGAGGTTTGAGCAACCACAAAACTACTCCGGCCGCTTTGAAAGCTAAAGTGTCTAAAAAGGCATTAGAGTTGTTCGAAGAGTTACAAGTAATGAACCATGTAGAAGTGGAAGCCCGTTACGAAATCGAATTGGAAGAATACACTAAAAAAATCCAAATCGAAGGAAGAGTGTTAGGCGATATTGCTCGTAACCACGTAATCCCAACAGCGATTCGTTACCAAAATACATTAATTGAAAACGTACGCGGATTAAAAGAGATTTTTGGGAAAGACTTTGAAAAAATAGCCAAAGAACAAATTTCCTTGATTAAAGAAATTTCTGCGCACATCGAAGGAATCAATTCTAATGTGGAAGCCATGACCGAAGCCCGTAAAAAAGCCAACGCTTTAACCGATGCTCAAAAAATGGCCGAAGCTTACTGTGATAAAGTAAAACCATACTTCGAAATCATCAGAGAGCATTGTGATAAATTGGAGTTGTTGGTAGACGACGAAGTTTGGACATTGACCAAATACAGAGAGTTGTTGTTTACAAGATAAGAACTCACTTAATAAAAACAGCACCCGATATTTAAAAAATGTCGGGTGTTTTTATATTAAAAATGCTGTAACTTCGTTATACTTATAAATTTGTTTCATGTTACGCCATTTCTTCACTGTTGTTTTACTATTGTTAGTTGCCGATGCTTTTTCCCAAGAGCAAATCAGCTTGTATTTTGACAGCAATCAATTCGAATTGACTAAAAAAGAAGAAAATCGCCTTAACCAATGGCTTTTGGCCAACAGTAATCATAAAATAGTCGCCATACACGGTTTTACAGACGAAGACGGAACGACCGGATTTAATGATACTTTAGCCCAAAAAAGAGTCGATTTTATTTTTGAGAAAGTCAAAGATCAAATCCAAATCAGAGCCGATTTTAAAACATTGAGTTTAGGGGAAAAGTTCAAACAGTCTGACATCAAAGCCGAAAATAGGCGCGTGACCATTTTTTACATCCTTGAGCAAGACATTCCGCGTGAAGATGAAATTCTCGGACTAAAACCGATGACTACTGTAGTCGAAGAACCCAAACCCGAAATAGAATATCCGGAAAAATTAGTCTTCGAAAATCCTAACGGTACTAAAACCGAGTACAAATTGGACCGCGATTTTATGAAGCGTGTCGGCAATGCCAAATCCGGAGAAAAACTAAAAATAGACAACCTGAATTTTGTCATCAATACATTCGCTATTGTACCCGAATCTCGTGGTAAACTTTATGAGTTATTATTGGTGTTGCAAAATAATCCACAATTAAAAATTGAAATCCAAGGCCATTTGTGCTGCATGCCGGTTGACCGAACCGATTTGTCTACCCAAAGGGCTAAAGCTATTTATAACTTTTTAATTACCAACGAAGTATATCGCGCCAGATTGTCTTACAAAGGGTTCGGAAGTTCGCAACCCATTCATCCGTTGCCTGAAAAGAATGAAGCAGAACGCGCAGCTAATCGCCGGGTTGAAATTCTAATTGTCGAAAATTAAGGCTATGAGAATTTGTTTAATTTTATTCTTATTTACTTTTTTGGGTTTTTCCCAAAAGCAATATGAAGTGTTTTTCGACTTTAACAAAGATTTCCCCAATCCCGTTTCGTTAACCAAACTGAACCAATGGATAGCCGAGAACAAGTCGGCAGAAATTACTAAGGTCTTAGGATTTTGTGACAGTGTTGATGATAGCCAATACAACAAAGATTTGGCCATGAGACGAATTAGTAATGTCTTGGCTTTGCTGGAAAAAGACAAGATATCGGTTAGTGATAGCTTAGAGTTAAAAACTTTTGGGGAAGATTTTAAATGGTCAAAAAAGCAAGAGGAAAATAGGAAAGTAATTTTTTTATATTTTGAAAATAGAAGTATATTAACTCAAGTTGGAAGTAATGAAAATGAGTCGGAATTTTTATTCTTAGTTAAAAATGAAAAGGAAAATTTGCAGCAAAAGTTTGAGTTGACTAATAAATCAGAAACCATTCGATTATTCAGTATACGGTTTTATCTTAACACCACAAAAATTGTTGAATTATCGGAACCGGTTTTGGCAGAATTAGCTCAAATTTTAAAAGATAATCCAAACTTGAAAATTGAAATACAAGGTCATGTTTGTTGTCAATTTGTTAATGATGTTAGCGGACTTTCAACTCTAAGGGCTAAAGCTGTCTATGACTATTTAGTAAAAAATAAAATTGAAAAAAGCAGACTACGATATAAAGGTTACGGCAATTTAAAACCAATACACAAGATACCAGAACAAAACTCTTTGGAGGAACAAGAGAATAGAAGAGTAGAAATTTTAATTTTTGAAAAATAATGGGATTCAGAATACTCATTTTACTTTTTATCTCAAACATTTCATTTGCTCAAAAGCAATATGAAGTGTTTTTCGACTTTAATAAAGATTTCCCCAATCCCGTTTCGTTAACCAAACTAAACCAATGGATTGCAGATAACAAGTCGGCAGAAATTACTAAGGTCTTAGGATTTTGTGACAGTGTTGATGATAGCCAATACAACAAAGATTTGGCCATGAGACGAATTAACAGCGTTTTAGTTTTACTCAAAAAAGACAGTATAAAGTTTAGTGATAAAGTTGAGTTAATGCCTTTCGGAAAAGATTTTAACTATTCTAAAAAGCAAGAAGAAAACAGAAAAGTGGCTTTTTTTTATACTCTGAATGAAACTGTAAGTAAGGATGCAAAAGAGGCAAAAATAGTAGGGCTAAACGATGAAAAAGAGATTTCGCCTTTCGATACTCAAGGATTAATTGAGAAGGAAACCTCTGAGTTGGAGCTTAAATTTGACAAGGCTAAAAAAGGGGATTTGATTAAAATAAATAATATCAATTTCCTGTTCAATTCAGAAAAAATTGAAGCAATATCGTTGCCAATTTTGGAAGAATTATTACGTATTATGTATTCAAATTCAAAACTAAGAATCGCCATACACGGCCATATTTGTTGTAATCCTAACGAAATGGACACCAAATTGTCTTATAGAAGAGCATTGGTGATTTTTAAATATTTAAGAGATAACGGCATTGCCATGAACCGCTTATCTTATAAAGGATTTGGAAGTAATAATCCGATTTATAAAGTGCCGGAAAGAAATGAATCCGAACGCAAAGCCAACCGTCGGGTAGAAATTTTAATTGTAGAAAAGTGATGAAATTTAAATTGATCATAGTGCTGTTTTTGATTTCCCTAACTAGTTTAGGTCAAAAGCAGTTTGACGTTTTTTTCGATTTCAACAAAGACTTTCCCAATCAAAATTCAATATTGGCGCTCAATGAATGGATTGCCAATAACAAAAACATTGAAATAGCTAAATTATTGGGTTTTTGTGACAGTATTGATACCAAAGATTACAACAAGCACTTGGCACAACGGCGCATTGCCAATGTGAAAGATTTATTGGAAAAAAGTGACTTGAAATTCAAAGCCGATTTAGAGCAAATTGCCTTTGGAAAAGACTTTAAACAATCAAAAATTCAAGCCGAAAACCGTCGTGTGACTATTTTCTACTCCGAAATAGCACCTAAACCCGTAGAAAGCAATCTTACCCAAAATTTAAAAAATGCCAAAGCCGGAGAAACTGTAGCGCTTCCTAATCTCTATTTTTTTAATAACTCCGCCCGAATTGTACCGTCGTCTGAACCGGTTTTGTATGATTTGCTGTGTGTTTTACAAGAAAACCCTAAGCTCAAAATAGAAATTCAAGGTCATATTTGCTGTCAATCCGCAGTCGATATAAACGATGTTTCTACCGCACGTGCACGTGCCATTTACAACTATTTGCTGCGCAATAAAATCGATAGAAAAAGAATGAAATTCAAAGGTTTCGGTGTTTCCAAACCCATTCATAAAATTCCGGAACGCAATGAAACGGAAGCCAACGAAAACCGAAGAGTGGAGATTTTGATTTTAGAGAATTGATAAATCAATGTAGCAATTCATCAATGTAGCAATTTTTATTTGTTCCATTAGTACATTGTTTAATTGTTCCATTACCCTTACCTTTGTGGCACAACAACTAACAACACAACATGAGTTCTGATCACAGTCAACGCTACAACCAACGTGGCGTTTCAGCTTCCAAAGAAGAGGTGCACAACGCCATCAAAAACATCGATAAAGGCTTATTTCCAAAAGCTTTCTGTAAAATTGTCCCCGATTATTTGACCAACGACGACAACTATTGTTTGATCATGCATGCCGACGGTGCCGGAACTAAATCGTCTTTGGCTTATCTGTATTGGAAAGAAACCGGAGATATTTCGGTATGGAAAGGCATTGCACAAGATGCGTTAATCATGAATATCGACGATTTATTGTGTGTTGGTGCTACCGATAATATTTTACTTTCCTCTACTATCGGAAGAAACAAAAACTTAATTCCGGGCGAAGTAATTTCGGCCATCATCAACGGTACGGAAGAGTTGATAGCCGAATTGAAATCTTTCGGAGTTACTATTCATGCTACCGGTGGCGAAACCGCTGATGTAGGTGATTTGGTTAGAACTATTATTGTCGATTCTACAGTAACGGCTCGTATGAAACGTAAGGATGTAATCGATAATGCGAATATCCAACCCGGCGATGTGATAGTAGGTTTGGCTTCTTTTGGACAAGCGAATTACGAAAAAAGTTATAACGGCGGTATGGGAAGCAACGGCTTAACTTCGGCACGTCATGATGTTTTTGCCAAATATTTAGCCGAAAAATATCCGGAAAGTTTTGATTCGGCTGTGCCCAATGAATTGGTGTATTCCGGAAAAACAAAATTGACCGATTCGGTGGAAGGCACTCCAATAGATGCCGGGAAATTAGTCTTATCACCAACCCGAACTTACGCTCCGATTATCAAAGCAGTTTTAGAGAAATACACCTCTAATGAAATTCACGGCATGGTACATTGTTCCGGCGGTGCACAAACCAAAGTATTGCATTTTGTTGATAATGTGCATGTGATTAAAGACAATCTGTTTACGGTACCGCCATTGTTTAAACTCATCCAAGTGAATTCTCAAACCGATTGGAAAGAGATGTACCAAGTGTTTAATTGCGGACATCGCATGGAAATATATGTTCCTCAGGCCATCGCTTCTGACATCATTTCTATTTCAGAATCATTTGGGGTTGAGGCTCAAGTTGTAGGTAGGGTAGAAGCTTCCGTAAACAAAAAACTCACTATTAAAAGTGAGTTTGGAGTATTTGAGTATTAATCGGATTACAGTACATAAAAGGCTAATACCTTCTGAACCTCGTAAACATTAACCGATTTGGTAAATTGTTTGTTGATACTCGGATTGAGTTCGCTGGACACCCAAATTTTTAATTCTGCTTCTAAGTCAAATGTTCCGGCCGTTTCTACGCTAAATCGGCTGATGGCTTTGTAAGCAATGGATTTGTATTCGATTTTACTTCCGGTAAGGCCTTGTTTTTCTACCAGAATCAATCTTTTGTTGGTGAAAATGAAAAAATCTCGGATGAGTTTGAAACCCATTTCGATTTTTTCGTCATCTAATAATAATTGACCGTATTGCTTTTGTAAATCTTCCGAACTGGCTTGTCCGGCATTGCCCATAAGTGCAGAAAAAAGTCCCATATAAATTGTATTTTTGTGGCGTAAAAATAACGAATAGGAACGGATTTTAAGAACCATTTTCAATCTTTGTCTAAAATCATTTCTCCTAATTAAAACCATCAGTATTATGATTATCAATCCAAAAAACGGCGTCGATCAATTGCTTTTCGGGATGAAACAAAACCAGGTAGAAGCCATTTACGGTAAGCCATCCAAACAATTCAAAGACGAAGACGATAATGTGTTGTATTTGTACAATGCACAAAAGTTGAGTCTGACGTTCTATGAAGATGAAGATTTTCGCTTAGGGTATATCGCTTGTTCCCATCCGGAAAGTACTGTTTTAGGGCTAAAAGTGATTGGCAAGAATGTGGTAACACTTAAATCGGACTTGCCTTTTAAATCCTGGTCAACAGAAGATTTTGATTCCTTTGAAAATCATTTCAACGAAAGCAATTGGTTGATTTTACAAGCTGAATTTGGTGAAGTTGTACGAGTAGAAATTGGTGCTATTATCAAAGACAACGACGAATTCGATTGGAAATTTAAAGGATAATTTTCAAAACGTTAAATGATTTCCGCACTCAAACCGGCTTCCAACAGTTGCGTGCATTGAGGTTTTAACTCGTCGAAAGAACCAGTTTTCACCGTACATTTTCCTTTGTAATGTACTAAGATAGCGCACTGTTCGGCTTGTTCGGCAGTATGTTGGCATACACGAATCAAAGTATCAATCACATGATCAAAAGTATTCACGTCGTCATTGTATAGAACAATTTCGTTGTTGGTTCCAATTTGTTCTTCTGTTAAAACTTCTTCTTGAATTTTCTCTATCGTACTCATAGTGGTTACCGTGTAAAAAGTTTTGAGTTTAATATTGGTATTTCAAAGAAACCCAATTGTTTCTTTCGAATTGCTTTACAAAAGTCAGACCTTTTTCTGTACAGCTGGCGTCTATAAACGGAATATCTTCGGTGTAAAAACCACTCAACAAAAGAATACCGTTTTTGTTCAAACAATCTACATATTGCTGCATATCGTTTAGTAAAATATTGCGGTTGATGTTGGCTATAATCAGGTCGTATTTTTTGCCTTTCAACAATTCGGCATCGCTTTCGTAAACTGTAATGTCTTTACAATTGTTACGCTCTGCATTTTCAATAGAATTCAAATAACACCAATTGTCAATGTCGATAGCGTCTATGGGTTTGGCGCCTTTCATTTCCGCTAAAATGGCTAAGATGGCGGTGCCGCAACCCATGTCTAAGCTTTTCATTCCTTTAACATCAGTTTCCAATAAATGTTGGATCATCATGTGAGTAGTTTCGTGATGACCGGTTCCGAAACTCATTTTAGGTTCTATTACAATATCGAATTCGGCTTCTGTTTTTGGGTGAAACGGTGCACGAACGTGGCATTTGCCATCCACATCTATAGGCTCGAAATTCTTTTCCCATTCTTCGTTCCAATTGACTTGGTCGATTTCTTCAATGGTATAAGTGATTTTAAATTCGGGTGATGTCAGCAAATAAATATCTTCCAGAATATCTTCTGTCCACAAATCTTTCTGTATATAGGCACTAAACCCGTTGTCGGTCTCGATGAAACTCTCAAACGGTTTTTCACCTAATTCAGCAATTAAGATTTCAGAACCCGGTTCTTTGGGTTCAACAGAAAAATGATACCCTAAATAAATATTTGACATGAGTGGAATTTTTGACAAAGGTAATTATCAGTTTCCTTAAAGGAAAGCATTTTGTCAAAAAGAAATTTACTCCATTCTTACTACACTTTTTAAGTTGGCTTCGGGTAATTCATCGGGAGCAACTGTAAAAACCATCAGTCTTTTGTAGCGTTTGTTATTACCGTCATACATATAGGTCATGGTATTTTCTTTGGGATTGTATACCAATCGTGCTCTCATGTATTTAGATTGTATAGACCATGAACCTTCTGTATCACTGTCTTTGCTAAAATTGTAAATCGAACCATGGTGCATGCGAACCTGACCGTTATCAATCATACTGATTACAATATAACCATTGGTTTTAGAACCGATTTCACGGATGTCAATAGTAGCATGCTCGTATTCGGTTTCTATCAATTCATATTTTTCAAAATCGGTATTCCAAACATAATACTTTCGGGTATCGGATTGGAAACGTTTTTGCGTGTCTACTTGTGCTTGTAGGTTGGAGAAACAAGTTACTAGGAACAGAAGAATAAGTTTTGATTTCATTAGGCTTGCATTTGATTTGTGACGTTGTAAATATAAAAGACATAATCGTTTAAAAGCAAATAAAATCGATGAAACGCACAAATAATTTTAAAAAAATAAAAAAAACCTTTCAAATTAATGAAAGGTTT
>NZ_JBILQL010000032.1:0-21553 GCF_044373165.1 Flavobacterium sp. | reverse complement strand
AGATACCAAGCGTCAACGGCATCCGGATGGCGTTGGGTGAGTAACGAAAAATTGCCAATCACCATCAACCGCTGAATGTGGTGTGCATAGGCATCATTCAAACTCTGACGCAAAGCTTGTTGCATACAATTCATTTTGGTTTTTCCGGTCCAATACATTTCCGGTAAGGGTTCGTGGTTTTCCAAAGCGTTCATTTGAGCATATTGCGGCATTTCTTTCCAGTAAATCCCACGCACATATTCGCGCCAACCCAAAATTTGACGGACAAAGCCTTCGACTTGCGCCAAAGTTATTCGCTCCTGATTTTGGTAATAATGTTGTATAACCGTATCAATGACTTCCTTCGGAGAAAGCATTTTAGTGTTTAAAGCAAACGACAAACGAGAGTGAAACAAATGCGGTTCTGTCGTATGCATCGCATCTTCATAAGTGCCGAAATGCGGCAATAACGCATGACAGAAATACTGCAATTGTTCCAAACATTCTGCTCTTGAAGTTGGCCAAACAAAGTAATTGAGGTCAATTGTTCCAAAGGTTACCACACCGGCGTTTTGTATTTCGGCTATCACTTCGGCCACAGTTTTTACAAACACTTTGGTTTTCGGTACCGGCACTTCGCCTTTATACTTTTTGCGATTGTCGTGGTCAAAATTCCACTGGTTCCCTAACGGTTGTTCGCCCACCATCAATACTTGGTGTTTTTTGCGCATCATGCGGTAGAAGCTTTCCATCAACAATTGTTTCTTGCCTTGGAAAAAGTGACTCAATTCGGTTCTCTCAGTATAAAAATGTTCCGTATCAAAAGCGGTTGCAGGAATGCCAATGTTTTCAGAAAGGTTTTTCAGTTGTTGGTCCAAACGGAATTCATCCGGAAGTTGGTACTCAAAATGCGTGATGCCAAGCGTTGTGATTTCGCGTTGGATTAACTTTTCAAAATCGTGTAAATTATTACTGTCCGAGATTTTATAATAGCGAACTTGATGTCCGTTTTGCTGAAGCTTTTCCTCAAAGTTTCGCATCGCTAAGAAGAAAGCCGTTACCTTTTGAATGTGGTGTTTCACATAATCGGTATCCTGACGGACTTCGGCCATCAAATAATAAACAGTATCGTCTTTTTGTTGGAACCAAGAATGTTGGTGGTTCAGTTGGTCGCCTAAAATCAGTCGGAGTGTTTTCATTTAAAATAAGCTCGTTTGTAACCAAAGTTTTTGAAACGCACCATTGGCGTCGTACATTTCCGCTTGGCGTTTGATGTTGAATTTTCTATCGCGCGGATCGTTGCCTACGCCCGAATTGTAAATCCAATTCCCGTAATTAGAATGCACATCGTAATCGAGCAACATACTTTCGAAATAAGCGGCTGCAATGCGCCAGTCTTGTTCCCATTCTTTGGCCCAAAAGCTGGTTACGTTTTGCCGTCCACGATTGCTCATCCAACCGGTTTGTTGGAGTTCAATCATGTTGGCGTTCACAAAAGGTTCTTTGGTGTTCCCGTTGGTCCATTGCTGAAAAGCTTTATGGTTGAATTTCCAATCGTATTTCTTCCCTAAAATGCCTTGTAATTGGAAAATTTTATTCCCGTGTTTGAGGGAAATGTATTTGAAATAATCGCGCCAAATGAGTTCGAAAATCAACCAGTAGGTGTCTTCATTGGCACCGATTTCTTTTTCGTAACGTTTCACTTCCCAATAAATCGTACGAGCCGAAATGCTACCGTTGGCCAACCAAGCTGAAAGTTTGGAACTGTAATCTTTGCCCACCAAACCATTGCGTGTTTTTTTGTATACCGATAGTTTTTTGGTTTCCCAAAAATAAGCATCAATCCGAACCAAAGCTTGGTTTTCGCCACCTTGAAAAGGAAAAGCGGTTTTAGGGTGTGTTTCAAACTCTTCCAATCCTAAATCGGTTAGCGACGGAATTGCAGTGGTGTTTTCTATTAAATTAGACTCGGGCAGTTTTGGCGTTTCCAAACGACTTTTTACCCTGACTGTTTTTTCGCATTGCTTGCGGAATTCGGTAAATACTTCAGGGATTTTCTTGAACTCGGCGTACGGAATGTCCTCGGGATGGAATAAAAATTGGTCATAGCTTTCCTGCCAATTGATGTGTTTCAATTCGTTTTTCAATGTTTCGGTCACCACAGTTTCTTCTGAAGTCCATTCTTTTTGAAGATAAATGGCTTCGATATTATAATCTGTAATCAATTTCGGAATCACGATTTCAGGGATTTCATTAAAAACCAAAAAACTGATGTTGTGCTTGAGTAGATTGGTTTTCAATTCCTGAACCGTTTCGATTAAAAATTGGGTTCTAAACTTTTCGGTTTTTTTGAAACCGTATTTTGTCTCGGCAAAATGCCTCGGGTCGAAGCAATACAAGGCAATCACTTGTTCACTGTTTTTTATGGCTTGGTATAATGAGGTTTGGTCGTTGACCCGTAAATCGTTACGAAACCAAACTAAGCTTGTTTTTTGTTTTTTCTGCATCGGTCACTACAATAAAGTACTTCATTCCAATTTTTTTCCCATTTTTTGCGCCAACTGAAAGGCAATCCGCAGCTTTTGCATATTTTTTCGGGTAAGTTCACTTTTTTATGCGCCATTTTTTAAGATGGATTTGGTTTGGGTTTGCGGACGCGCATAGTCGAATCGGTCCAAAATTTTAGGCAAACAGTAACCGTCCAATCCGTTTACGGCTACTACATCCGCTAGATCGAGTTGGAGCCAATAATCGTTGTGCAGCATTTCGTCCGGAAAATGAATTTCTTCAATCGCTGCTATGATGTGGATGGTGTTGTTTTCGGCTATTTCGTATTCGTTCAAATACCGACACAGCAATTTAACCGGACTGTCTTTTACAAAAGGAACATCGATGTCAGATAGGTATTCTTGTTCTAAGTTTACCATATCAAACTCGGAGACAGCGGTATCATAACTGGCCGAAGTTTGATGGGCTTGAGCAATCATGTTTTGGGCGATATGATTGACGGTAAAGTAACCGGTCGCTTTGATGTTGTTGTAAGTATTTCTGGGAACCACATTAGGTCGAAGGATAAAACCCAACAAAGCCGGATTGCTGCCCAAATGTGTTACGCTGGAAAATACGGCTACATTAGGAATGCCGGTTTCCGATTTGGTTCCGATTAAGTTGGCTGATTTGTAACCGGTACAACTGTTGATTAAGTTGAGGCGGTGTACTTTAGACAGTGCATCCCATTCGGATCGGGTTATTTTTTTCATGCAAAGTTTTATTTCAAAGGTAAGTTTTGTTTAATATATATAAAAAATAATTAAACAAATTTTATGATTTTGTAGAAATCCGTCCTGTAGACGTGTTAACTTCTGTAATATTTCAGTAATTTTGCCTAACTTTTTTAAGATTTTCATGCAAACTCCTCAAAAAATTGCTGTAGTTGGTTCGGGTTTAGTCGGGACTTTATTGGCAATCTATCTCAAAAGACAAGGACATACCGTTCATGTTTATGACCGAAGTCCGGATATCAGAACGGTTGAATTTTCGGGGCGTTCCATTAATTTGGTCATGTCTAATCGAGGTTGGAAAGCCATGGAAGATGTTGGTTTGGATGATGAGATCAGAAAGATTGGAATTCCGGTTGACAAAAGAGCCATTCACTTAAAAGACGGCAAACTCAATTACCAATATTACGGTAAAGACGGCGAAGCTATTTTTTCACTTTCCCGAGGGATTTTGAACCGCAGGATGATTGATTTGGCAGAAGCGGAAGGAGTTAAGTTTTTCTTTGAGCACAAAATTTGGGATGTAACTTTAGCCACAGCAACACTTCATATAGGTGAAGCAGAAAGAGGTGAGTGGACTGATTTGCACTATGATAAAGTGTTTGGTGCCGATGGTGCATTTTCCAGAATACGCCACAGAATGCAACGACAAAGTATGTTTGATTATTCGCAGGAGTTCATGAAATTGGGCTACAAAGAATTGCACATTCCCGGCAATGCAGACGGAACGCACAAGATTGATAAAAACTCTTTGCATATTTGGCCGCGTGGCAATTTTATGTTGATGGCTTTGGCCAATTTAGACGGTAGTTTTACCTGCACATTATTCATGCCGTTTGAAGGAGAAAACTCTTTTGAGCAATTAAAAGACGAATCGAGTTTGGTGGCTTTCTTTGCCAAATATTTCCCTGATACTAAAGAGGTAATACCCGATTTGGTGCGCGATTTCTTTAAAAATCCTACCAGTTATTTGGCCATCATGAAGTGTTATCCTTGGACTTTTGAAGATAAGGTAGCTTTGATAGGTGACGCGTCTCATGCTATTGTGCCTTTTTATGGTCATGGGATGAACGCCGGCTTTGAAGATATTACGGTTTTGAGCGAAATGATAACAAAATATGGAGACGATTGGAAAACCATCTTCTCCGAATACCAAAAATCGCGCAAACCTAATGCCGATGCTATAGCCGAATTGTCGCTGCGCAATTTCATCGAAATGAGTACTAAAACCGCCGATGAAAAATTCTTATTGCAAAAGAAAATCGAAAAATGGTTTTCCGACAAGCATCCCGACAAATGGATGCCATTGTACAGTCGCGTTACCTTTAGTTTACAACCTTATTCTGAAGCCTTGGCGATAGGCGATTTCCAAAATAAAATTATGGAAGAAGTGATGCAAATGCCGAACATTGAAGCCATTTGGAATAGCGAAGTTGTGGAAAACAAAATCATATCGCTATTAAACTCCAAATAGCAAAATCTAAAAATCTAAATAAATCTCAAATTAAAAGCTTCAAATCTCAAAATTAGATAGTTGACATTTGAAGCTTGTGGTTTACTTGGAACTTGGCATTTTATTTTTTTGTGATTTATTCTTCCCGATGCACTTTTGTAAAATCAAATGCCGGTTGGCAAATCGCAAGGTATTCACAAGGTTCGTCAAACGGATTCGAATATTGTACCAGCGTATTTTTTTCGATTTTAATCGATTGGCCGGCTTCTAAAACCACCGTATCCTCTTCAATGATGAATTGCTTTTTCCCCGAAATGATATAGGTGTATTCGTCGAACTCAGGCGTTTGAAACGGTTCACTCCAATGCGGTGGCGCCATCATGTGGGCAATAGAAATGTTATTGTTGGCGGTAGCCGCTTTTCCGTGGTGTTCTTCTATGAGTTTGCCATCAGTAGTTGGTACGACAAAAGGTGATTTTTGGATAAAGTATTTACTCAATGTTTATTTTTTTGGTGTTCGTGAATCTTCGGTTTCTTTAATTGTAATAAGTGTTAATTCCAAGTGTATTTCCAGCTGCCGTCATTTTGCTTTTTCCAAACGGTATGAAAAACGCCTTTGAATTCGCGTTCTTTTCCTTGAAAATCTTTAATCGACCAAACATAGTTGCCGTAAGTATAACCCATAGTGCCGTCGTTAGAAACGGCTACATAACTTGGTGTCCAATTTACTTTAGCCGATAGGTATTTTTGATCGCTGTAATACAATTTGATGTTTTCTTTCCCCATAATCAGCGAATCGTTTTCGCGTTTGATGACCGCATTACTGTCGGCGAAAGTGTAAAACGCTTCCGGGATGCCTTTGGTTTGCACCATCGTTTTAAAATCTTCTTCTGCTTTTAAGACTTCTTTTTTGATGGGTTCTAAATCGAGTTTGGCTACCACTTCTTTTTTATTACAGCCTAAAAAAGCAATAGTAATGACTGTTAAAATTATTTTTTTCATTATCGTTATTTTTTGAATATAAAATAAACTGCCAGTATCAGCAATACAAATCCCACCGCATGGTTCCATCGAAAGGTTTCGTTCTTAAAAAACAGCATCGAGAAAATTACAAAAATGACCAAGGTGATGACTTCTTGTATCACTTTCAATTGCATCAGTGAAAAAGGTCCGCCGTTGCCTTGAAAACCAATTTTGTTGGCCGGCACTTGGAAGCAATATTCGAATAAGGCCAATCCCCAACTGATTAAAATAATCGTAATCAATCCGACGTTTTCAAACCATTTGAGTTCTTTAAATTTTAAATGACCGTACCAAGCTAATGTCATGAAAACGTTGGATAAAACCAACAGACCAATGGTTAAAAACGATTTCATTATTTTTTGAAAAGCTTGGTTAAAATTCCGAATACACCTCTAATAAAAGAAGCGCTGGTAACGACTTTAGTAACCGATTTTCCGATGACTTCCGCCGTGCTGGGTTCGTTGCTTTTTCGTTGTTCTTGTTGGGTTTCGGCTTCAGCTTCAGCTTGTTGGTTGGCGGCTTCAATTTTTTGCGATAGCATTTCGTAGGCGCTTTCGCGGTCTATTTCTTCAGCATATTTTTTGACCAACTTCGATTTTGCATTGATTTCCGTTATTTCTGCGTCGGTCAAAACATCCATCCGACTCATGGGTGCGCGCATCATAGTCGCTGCTAATGGAGTAGGAATTCCTTTTTCGTTCAAAGCTGTTACAAAAGCTTCGCCGATTCCGAGTGACGTTAGTACTTCATCAGTTTTATAATAATCGGAAACCGGATAGTTTTCGGCCGTTTGTTTGATGGCCTGTCTGTCCTTGGCCGTAAAAGCTCTTAGGGCATGTTGGATTTTCAAACCCAATTGCGCCAATACACTAGCGGGAACGTCCATTGGGTTTTGGGTAATAAAATATACTCCGATACCTTTGGAGCGAATGAGTTTAATGATGGTTTCGATTTGGTTGAGCAGGGCATCGCTGGCTTCGTTAAAAATCAAATGTGCTTCATCTATAAAAATCACTAATTCAGGTTGGTCAGCATCGCCTTTTTCGGGCATTTGTTGGTAAATTTCGGCCAATAAACTCAACATAAAGGTTGAAAATAATTTGGGTTTGTCCTGAATGTCGGTCAATCGGAGAATGTTGATGTAGCCTTTTCCGTTTTCATCGATGCGCATTAAATCGTCAATTTCAAATGATTTTTCACCAAAGAAAATATCGCCGCCTTGTTGTTCCAATTCGATGATTTTTCGGAGAATGATTCCGGTGGTTGAAGTCGAAATTTTACCGTAGTGTTCTTCGATTTCTTCTTTACCTTCTTCGGTGATGTAGTTGATGACTTTTTTGATGTCTTTCAAATCCAATAAAGGCATTTGTTTGTCGTCACTATACTTAAAAATCACTGCCACAACGCCGGTTTGCGTATCATTTAAATCGAGTATTCTGGAAAAAAGCACCGGTCCGAATTCGGAAACAGTAGCTCGTAGTCTAACCCCGTTTTGTTGAGACAAAGACATCAATTCAACCGGAAAACTTTCAGTTTTGTATGGGATATTTATTTTGGTATGTCGTTCGGTGATAAACGGTTTTTCTTCACCTTCTTGAGCAATCCCCGAAAAATCCCCTTTAATATCCATCATTAGCACCGGAATACCAAACGAGGATAACTGTTCAGAAAGTACTTGTATGGTTTTGGTTTTTCCGGTACCGGTTGCTCCGGCTATGAGTCCGTGACGGTTCAAGGTTTTCAATGGAACTTTAACAAATGTATCAGGTAAAGCTTCATTGTTGAGCATTGCTCCGCCTAAGATGATACTTTCGCCTTTAAATGTATAGCCTTCATTTATGTATTTTGAGAAATCTGATGCTGTTGTCATTTTTGTTGAATTGGATGAATAAAGATAGCACAAAGTAAGTTATTTTTTAAAACCTGTGAAATGTTAATTGTTTTCTTAGGATTGAAAAAGGTATAATTATGAAATATCGAAATTGTTTTCGATAAAAATACGTTTTCAGGACTTTTTGCGTTATACATGTATAAACTTGATTAAAACCCTGAAAAATAGACTAGATTTTGTAGATAATTTAACGATTGTTTTAAATGACCGTGACTCCTTCAAAAAACTAATTAAAACTATGTGTTATTAAAATTAAAAAAAGTTTTTTTATTTCGAGTAAAAAATTAAATTTGCCCTTAATCAAGTTTATTAACAACTAAAACTTATAATTTATTAAAACTTTTAAAATTTAAAAAAATGGCAAACGTTAAAAAAGAATCTGGGTCAAACGGTTTAGGGATGATGTCAGGAATCATCATTGTGGCATGTATTTTTGTTGGTTGGATTATTTGGAACTTCATCATGGGTGCTGGTTCTAACTTTGAAGGCGGTGTAAATACAGGTCATCCACTACCGGGAAATTATTTAGCAATGGTTTATAAAGGAGGGCCGATTGTACCGGTTTTGATGGGGTTATTTTTAATGGTAATCGTGTTTTCGTTTGAGCGTTTCTTCGTTATTTCTAAAGCAGGAGGAAAAGGAAATTTAGATACCTTCATGAGAAATGTACAGGCAAGTGTTAAATCCGGAAATATTGATGATGCTATTAATGCTTGTGACAAACAACAAGGTTCTGTAGCCAATGCCATCAAAGCGGCTTTAGTGAAATACCAAGAAGTTAAAAAAGAAGGATTCACCAGCGAAGAAGCGGCTGAAACTATCCACAAAGAAATCGAAGAGGCTACTTCATTAGAAATGCCAATGTTAGAGAAAAACATGACAATTTTATCTACTTTAGTAGCTTTGGGAACTCTTGCAGGATTATTAGGAACTGTAACCGGGATGATTAAAGCGTTTGGTGCGTTAGCTACAGCAGGAACACCTGACCAAGCAGCGTTAGCAAACGGTATTTCTGAAGCCTTGATCAATACGGCAACAGGAATCTCGACTTCTGCATTGGCAATTGTAACTTATAACTTCTTTACCTCTAAAATCGATACTTTAACTTATTCTATCGATGAGGCTGGTTCAACAATTGTGAACACTTACAGAAAATTCAGAGGAAGTTTAAAATCATAATACAATCATTAGAAAACTAATAATTGTACTAAAAAAAAACAAAATAAATGGCTAAAGTAAAAATGTCCAAAAAAGCAACCTCAATCGACATGACGGCGATGTGTGATGTGGCTTTCCTTTTACTTACCTTCTTTATCCTAACAGCCACGGCCAAAGCGCCGGAGCCGTTACCGGTAGACACACCTTCTTCTACGGTGCAAACTAAATTACCGGAAACGGGTTTGGTTATGTTGACCGTTGGGAAAAGTGATGGTAAAGAACAAGTATTCTTTGGAATGAAAGACAGAGCAATCCGTTCAGGAGCTTTGGATTATATGGCTCAGAAATATAAATTGACTTTTACGGAGGAAGAAAAGGCCCAATTCGCTTTGGTGGATGAGTTTGGTGTTCCTGTAGAAGGCTTGAAGCAATTACTGGCTATGAAAGCAGCGGATAGAGTTAAAAAAGGAGTACAATCCGGTGTTCCTTGCGACTCTATCAACAACCAATTGCAAGATTGGATACAAGGCGCAAGACAAGCAAATATTAATGAAGGAGCTACAAAAGAACTTCAATTTGCTATCAAAGGCGATGCTAAAGAGTTATATCCTCAAATCAAACGAGTGATGGATATATTACAGGACCAAAAAATCAATAGCTTTAATTTAGTTACTGGTTTAAGAGGAAAAGATTATTAATTATTAATAATAATATAAAATGGCTGAATTAAATACCGGCGATGGCGGTGGCAAAAAAGGCAGTAAAAAGGTAAGAAGTAAAAAGTCCAACGCAAAAGTGGATCTTACTGCCATGGTGGATTTGGCATTCTTGTTGATTACATTCTTTATGTTGACTACGTCTTTATCGAAACCACAATCTATGGATTTGGGATTACCTGATAAAGATGATAAAGATGAACCGCAAAAAGATATTAAGGTTGATCAAAGAAGAACCATGACCATTATCATGGGTAAAGACAATAAAATCAAATGGTTTCATGGTTTATTGGAAACCCCTGAACCAGGAGGTGCGCCAACAAATGCAGAATATGGTAAAAACGGAATCAGAAAAGAAATCTTAAAAAGAGTGGTTTCTATTCCGCAAGTAACTGGTGATAAAAAGAAAGGGATGATTGTCATTATCAAACCTTCCAAAAAATCTACCTACAGAAACTTAGTTGACATCTTGGATGAAATGGCTATTTGCGATGTGCCGACTTACGCCATTGTAAATGATATTACTCCCGAAGAGCAAAAACTAGTAGACGAAATGAACAAGTAATGTCTTATACTAATCTTTAAAAAGTAAAACAATGAAATTAGACTTATTAAAAAGACAGTGGATAGACATCGTTTTTGAGGGACGTAACAAAGCCTATGGTGCTTATGAATTGCGTAAAGAAAACCCAAAAACTACTTTGCGTTCACTACTTATAGGAGCTGCTATTTTCGGATTCGCTGTTGCTTCTCCGTTAATTGCAGATTTAATTCCGGACAGCTCTGATGAAGACGCCAGTTTGGATAAAAAAATTGTAACGATTAAGTTGCCGCCAAAAGAAGAGCAACCTAAAGATTTACCACCACCGCCACCACCACCGCCAAAAGTGGACCAAGTTAAGTTTGTGAAACCGGTTGTGGCCAAAACAGAAGAGATTGTAGAAGAACCACCAAAGATTGAAGAAATCAAGGATAAAAAACTGGGTGATGAAACCATCAAAGGTGATCCTGATGCTCCTTTAACTGTTGAGCCTGTTGGAAACGGTCCAAGTCAAGTAGTGGAAGAAGACAACAATATCTACAATACAGCAGGTATTGAAGTAAAACCTGATTTCCCGGGTGGATTAGAAAAATTCTACAAATTTGTAGGTAAAAATTTCCAAGTGCCTGATGAAGAAGGTTTGAAAGGAAAGGTTTTTGTAACATTCGTAGTAGAAAAAGATGGTTCATTAACAGATATCAAAGTAATTAGAGATATTGGTTACGGAACCGGAAAAGAAGCCATCAGAGTATTAAAATCTTGTCCAAAATGGAATCCGGGTGAGCAGAATGGTAAAAAGGTGAGAGTATTATACTCGTTGCCGATTTCAATTCAGTCAGCCGAATAAATGATTTCAAAACTCATACAAAATTTCAAGAAGAAATCGCTTAAAGAGCGATTTCTTCTCGTTATTAGCTTATTGAATTTTTTGGCTTTTTGCGTTTTAGGTTTGCTCCTTTTATTTTGGGAAAAACTAAAACTTAACCTGCCCAATAATTTACAACTAATTGTTGGTTGTTTGATAATAATATTCGGTTTCATACGTTTTATAACTCAAGTAAACAGTTTAAACACCACAGAAGATGAATAAAGTAGCCAAAACAATAACCGGTTTTTTACTGTTAACCTTGCTGTTTGTCTTTTCTTGTCAGAAGAAAGGTGAAGAGCAATTAGACTCTATAATTGAAGGTAAAGCTACCATTTATGTGGACGAATCTATACTGCCAATTGTTGAAGATGTAGAAGCAGTTTTTGAAACCCAATACAATGCCAAGTTGCATTTGGTTGCGCAATCTGAAAATGAAGTATTGAATGCTATATTTAATGATACAGCGACCATTGCCATATTAACCAGAGACTTAACCACACAAGAGCTCAAAGTATTTCAATCCAAAAAGATTAACCCTAAAATAACTCCTTTTGCAACCGATGCAGTAGCTTTGATTAAAAGTAAAACAGCAAATGATACTTTGGTTGCATTGCAAGATGTAATAGCTTTTATTAAAGGTAATACTTCCACCAACATCAAAGGATTAGTGTTTGATAACGCCAATTCAAGTACAGCCCGATACATGTCGGCAATGGCAGGAGTTTCGGTGAATAACCAAAAAAATATTTTTTCCTTCAAGACCAACCAAGAAGTAATTGAATATGTGTCTCAACATGAAGGTATGATAGGTGTAATAGGAATTAATTGGATTTTTCAACCGCCTTTAGATTTACAGGAATCGGTTGATAAAGTCAATGTTCTAGGGGTAAAAGGAATTGATTCAAACGAATATGTATTTCCAACACAAGACAATCTGGCGCAGGGTAAATATCCTTTGGCACGTCATTTGTATATCGTCAATTGTCAAGGATATTCTGGTTTAGGAATGGGATTTGCTTCCTTCCTGGGCGGCGAAAGAGGACAGCGAATTATATTAAAATCAGGTCTAGTTCCTGAGCGTGTCCCAACCCGAAAAATCGTGATAAGAAATAAAATAACTAAAGATAAAAATTAAAAGTTGCAAGATGAACAAGTTTAAAATATTCAGCTTAGCGTTAGTGGCAACCACGGTGGCCAATGCACAGGATTTGGAAACAGCGAAGAAAGCTATTGATGCTGAACAATTTGAAAAGGCTAAATCGTTATTAAAATCAATTATACAAGCTAAACCTGCCAACGGAAAAGCAGCATTTTTGCTAGGTAATGTTTATTTAAAACAAAACATAGCGGATTCTGCATCTATCTATTTCCAGAAAGGATTGACTGCTGCCGAAGGTGGTAGATTCAACAATATCGGTTTAGGTCAAATGGATTTAGAGGCTAACAATTTGGCTGCTGCTAAGGCCAAGTTTGATTTGGTGACCAAAGATTTGAAAAAGAAAGATATTGAGGAATATATTTTCATTGCACGTGCTTATATGAACGCGGATAAACCGGATTATAAAACTGCAATTGAAGTCTTGAACAAAGCCAAATTGGCTAATCCAACTGATGCTCAAGTACAGTTGGCACTTGGAGATGCTTACTACGGCGATAAAAATCAAAACGATGCTTATGTAGCCTACAGAAATGCTTATCAAACCGATAACACGCTTTTGAGAGCTAAAATGCAATTGGGTGTGTTGTTAAAAGGTGCCAAGGCATATACTGAAGCCGTTAAAGCATACAATGAAGTAATTGCTATCAATCCTAATTACGGTCCGGTTTACCGCGAGTTAGCTGAAACCTACTATTTATGGGGCAATAATGTGCCGTCAACTTACAATGATAATATTCAAAAGGCCTTAGGCTTTTATGAAAAATACATGAGTCTTACCGATTATTCCATCACTTCTCGTATGCGTCATGCCGACTTTTTAATCTTGGCAAAAGATTACAAAGCCCTTGAAGCAGAAGCCAATATGATGAAAGAAATTGATGGGGTAAATCCAAGAATTTTAAGATACTTAGGGTATTCTGCTTATGAAAACGGTAATGTTGAGGCTGCGCTGAAAGCTTTACAAGATTATACGGCAAATACCGCAAACAAAATCATTCCGAGAGATTATGTTTATTTGGGACAAGCCAAAATCAAAAAAGGGGCAAGTGCCGACGGTAAATCAGTAGATCCGGCTTTGTTGGCCTCTGCAATAGAAGACATTAAAAAAGCAGTAGCCATCGAACCATTAGTGGCCAATGATTTAAATGAATTGGGTAAAAAATTGTACGATCAAAAAGCGTTTGGTGCTTCAGCGGCTGTGTTTGAAGTAGCGGTTTCAGTACCAACTTCAAAAAATTATTTAATTGATAACTTTTATTTAGGAAATGCCCTTTACTATGACAATACTCGTAAAGATTTAGTTAAGCCAGATCCTATAGCTTTGCAAAAAGCTGATGTAGCCTTCGGCAATGTGATTACAGCTTCACCGACTACTGCTGACGCTTATCTTTTCAGAGCCAGAACCAATAACTTATTAGAAAGTGATGAAGTAATGGCAGCCAACTATCAATTGTATGTTGATACTGTTACTGCTAAAGGCGAAGCAGAAATTACTAAAAACAAAGCTAAATTTATAGAAGCTTACAACAATATGGGTGCACATTTTGCCAATACCGATAAAGCCAAAGCCAAAGAATTATTCAACAAAACCTTAGCTTTGGATCCTACCAATAACTATGCAACAGAATCGTTGAAGTTGTTGAAATAATACCCATAGCATTAAGCCATCAAAACCGTCTCTGAAAAGAGACGGTTTTTTTATGACCAATCATTTTCAAATTTTCAAATTATGACATCTTCAAATTAAGTATCTTTGCCCACTATATTTTATACAATGTTGTCAAAAGAAACACAATTAGCCGTAGATAAAGGAGCAATGCTTCCGCTGATGGAAGAATTCTATACCATACAAGGAGAAGGTTTTCATACCGGAACCGCGGCTTATTTTATCCGAATAGGTGGCTGTGATGTGGGCTGTCATTGGTGTGATGTAAAAGAAAGTTGGAATGCCGAATTGCATCCGCCAACAGCTACAGACATTATTGTTGCTAATGCTGCTAACTATGCGGATACCGTAGTTGTAACTGGTGGAGAACCACTAACATGGGACATGACACTTCTTACTCAAAAATTAAAAATTAAAAATTTAAAGGTACATATCGAAACATCTGGCGCTTATCCTGTAACTGGTACTTGGGATTGGTTTTGTCTTTCGCCAAAGAAAAATAAATTACCCGTTGAGGATGCTTATGCCATTGCCAACGAATTAAAAGTTATTATTTATAACAAACATGATTTTATTTTTGCAGAAGAACAAGCAGCAAAAGTTAACAAGAATGCTATTTTATTTATGCAACCAGAATGGAGTAAAAAAGAAGAAATGACACCGTTAATTGTTGACTATGTAATGAAGAACCCAAAGTGGCGCGTGTCACTACAAACGCATAAATATTTGAATATTCCATGATTAAGAAGCTGTTAGAGTTTTAAAAAAGTGCCCAAAATGGATTCCGGGGGAACAAGCTAGTAAGAAGGTAAGAGTACTTTATTCTCTGCCAATTGCAATTACATCAAAATAATTTAAGAAATTAATTTATATTATTATCTTTAGCATGTATTTATTATAGACTTAAAAAATAAAAAAAATGAAAAAATTATTGATAGCTTTTATGTTTGCTTGTGTTTCTCAATTCGTTTATTCACAAGAACAACCAAGTAGAGAAGAAGTATTGCAAGTAATAGAAAAAAGTGGTGCTGGAGGTCAGATGAGTGCGGCAAAAAAACAAATTTTGCCCATGATTCCACAAGATAAGCAAGCAGCATTTATTATAGAGTTTGATGCTTTTCTTAAAAAAGCTAATGAAAAAACGGTTGATATTTATATTAAAGAATACACAAAAGAGGATGTAAAAGCGATGCTTGCTTTTTATAATAGTCCTGTTGGAAAAAAAATGACTGAAAAAGCTGAAATGATTGCTACCCAATCACAAGAAGCAATGGCTGGTTTGCAAGCAGAAATTCAAGCCATGATGATGAAATACATGCAATAATTAATGACTTAAATATTTTAAAAAAACCCAAGGCAACTTTGCTTTGGGTTTTTTTATAAAAACAAAACAATGAAATCACAATTCTTGATAAATCCCAATATTACTTTTTTAAATCACGGCTCTTTCGGAGCTTGCCCAAAACCCATTTTTGAAGAACTCCATCGTTTTCAGTTTGAATTAGAATCGGATCCTGTCGATTTTATTCAAAGAAAACAACCGCATTATTTAAAAACAGCTCGGGAGAGTTTGGCTGAATTTGTCGGTTGTAACGCCAAGGATTTATTTTTTACAACCAACCCAACTTTTGCTATTAATGTTATAATGCGGAGTATCAAATTAAATGAGGGTGACGAAATTCTGTCTACCAATCATGAATATGGTGCTATGGACAGAACGTGGAATTTTTATTGTAAAAAATCGGGAGCCAAATACATTCGTCAAGAAATTTCATTACCAATAGTTTCTAAAGAACAAATTATAGAAGAGTTTTGGAAAGGCTATAATAAAAACACTAAAGTGGTTTTCTTAAACCAAATGTCGAGCGCAACGGCTTTAATTTTTCCAGTTAAAGAAATCTGCGACAAAGCAAAAGAATTGGGGCTAATAACCATAATAGATGGTGCTCATGTGCCAGGGCATATCGATTTGAATTTAACCGATTTGAATCCGGATTTCTACACCGGCACTTTGCACAAATGGATGTTGGCTCCCAAAGGCAGTTCGTTTTTGTATGTTAAAAAAGAACGCCAAGACAGTATAGATCCTTTGGTAGTCAGTTGGGGTTACGAAAGTTTGGCACCCAGCGAAAGCCGTTTTTTAGATTACCACGAATACCAAGGCACCAATGATCATTCGGCTTTTTTGTGTACGCCAAAAGTCATTGAATTTTTGGAGCAAAACAATTGGAAGGAAAAATCGAAAGCTTGTAAACAAATAGTTTTTGCCAATTACCAACGCTTTTGTGATTTGCTGCAAACACAACCAATTGCGCCGATTACCGAAGAATTTTTGGGGCAAATGGCCAGCATTCCGGTGCAAACATCCAAACCGGCTGAATTGAAAGACTTGTTATATGATCAATACAAAATTCAAATTCCGGTGATGCCTTTGAATGGGAATGTTTATTTGAGGTATTCGATTAATGCTTATAATACTCAGGAAGATTTAGAGGTTTTGTACAAGGCACTGGAAGATATTATTAAAACGACCGATTTGATAGAAGCATAAAGTCCTAGCCCGGATTGCAATGGAAATCCTCGAAGAGATTGGAATGGAAAGCCGGATTAAGCTCCTAAAAATCAAACCCAGTTTTCCCTTTTTTTCAATTCGGTGAGGTGTGCCAAATGGTGGTTGCAATGCCATTCGTAGAGACAAATCATCTCTCGGAGTTGGAATTCCTTGTTGTGTTCGGGGTGAATATATGCCGCTTCTAAATCGGTTTCAGAAAGACTTTTCATGACAAACGCCAAGCGATAATGTAAACCTTCCAGGAATTGTAGCGAAGGTTCAATCGGCATGGTTTTGTTGTCGATGCCTTCGCCCCAAAGATTTTCGTAGTAGAATTTTATCGTCGGATTGTTTTCGGTCAATGTCCATTTCAAACGGATAAAGCAATTCATATGACTATCGGCACAATGATGAATGACTTGGCGAACAGTCCAACCTTCGGGACGATATGGAGTGTTCAATTGTTCTTGCGTCAAATGAGCAACTTCGGCTTTTAATTTTTCCGGAAAGGTTTCAATGGTTTGTATGGCTTTCGCCAAAAGTTCAGCGGTGTACACTTTCGGTGCTTCGAAAGTTCCGATGGGATAGCGTAGATCTTTCATATTGATAAGAAAGTAAGTTTAGCCAAATAGTCGTAATGTTTGCCTTCAACCACCAATTCACAAGCTAAACCATAGGCGTGAGCAGCGTTTTGGAGCGTATTGTAATCAAGATATAGCCACGGAAAAGTCTCTTCGGTTTGGCCTTTATAGGAAACGGTAAACGTTAATTCGCCATAATATCCATCAGCCGGAATAAGATAAGCGCCATCCTCATCTTGGTCAAACATATAAATAATGTCGGAACTGTCAATCAGAATTTGCCCGTTCGGATTCAAAAGCGATTTGAGTTTTTGCAGGAATTGGGAAGTTTCGGCCAGCGTTCTAAAGATTCCGGTGCCATTCATCAGCAAAAGAATGGTGTCGAATTTTTCGTCTTGTAAGGCCAATAAATGATGGGTTCGAGCATTTTTTATGCCGCGCAACTGACAAGCTTTTATTGCGTTTTCGGAGATATCTATCGCCGTAACGTCGAACCCTTTTGCTTGTAAATACAAGCTATGACTTCCGGCGCCGCAACCCACATCGAGAATTTTGCCTTTGGCGAGTTGCAAGGCTTTCTTTTCCAGCTTGGGCATTTCGTTATAAGTGCGAAAAAGATAGGCAACGCTCATGGCATCGGCTTCGGATATGTTGGTTTCAGTGACTAAATCCTCCGGAGCATTGTTGGTTTGGAAATCAAGTATGGCTTGGCCGAATAAATCTTTCATCAAATTTAGTTTAACGTTGTTTAAAGGTTTAATTTTGTTTATCAGTAAGGAGTTTACAACCTTGAACAATTTTAAACAATGTTAAACCAGCTCAAACAATTACAAAAGTTAGCCAAAGATAAGCATATCGAAAACAAAAAGTATTTCGACAAGCTCAAAAAGAAAACGCCTAAGAATTTGGATTATGTGATGCAGGATTTGCACGAAGCTGAATTCAAAAGAACGGATTGTTTGACTTGCGCTAATTGTTGTAAAACCACCGGACCGTTATTTACTTTAGCCGATATTGAAAGGATTGCCAAGCATTTGAAGCAAAAACCACAACAATTCATCGACCAATATTTGCGGATTGATGAAGACAAAGATTATGTGTTGCAAAGTGTGCCTTGTAGCTTTTTGGACCACGAAAATTATTGTATGATTTATGAAGTTCGTCCGAAAGCTTGTCGGGAATTTCCGCATACGGACCGAAAGAAGTTCCAACAAATATCCGATTTGACGTTGAAGAATGTGGCGATTTGTCCGGCAGCCTTTAACATAGTAGAAGAAATGAAAAAAAAATTACCTTTATAAAATGAGTGTTTACAAATCAAAAATCGACTGGTGGTTAATTATCATAATCGGGGTTTTATTTTGTTATCCGATAGTGGACGGAATTATAACCAAAGACTATATGATGTCGATTGTATTTTTCGGATTGCTGAGCTTGATATTTTTAATGTTTTGGTCGATTCAATACAAAATAGAAGGCCATCAATTGAAAATTTGGACTACCAAAATTGATATCCATTCGATTAAAAAAATATACCACACGAACAATCCGCTAAGTTCACCCGCTTTGTCGTTAGACAGAATAGCCATTGTATACAACAAGTACGATGAAGTGCTGATATCACCCAGAGACAAATCGGCTTTCATCGCAGAGTTGCTAAGCATTAATCCTAATATAGTAGTAACCTAATAATAAATCGACTTTTTTCTCGTTACGATAAAAAGAAGCGTTATGAAAAAAGTGGTTCGTTACCTGTTGCTGATTTATTTACTTTCCTTAGGCATAGCTTTCGTAGGGTTTTTGCTGGATTCAGACATTTCCGAAAATACTTTTACTTACCAAATGTTCGAAGTTTTTATGCTTTCGATTTTTTTATTTGGCTTGCTTGCCGGGTTGTTTTGCCTGCTTTACCTTATGTTTAGTTTTTTCAAGTCGTTAAAAAGAAATGAAAATCAATACAGCAAATAAGGTTTTCGCATGACTTTGAATGCTTCCAAGTCTTTATCCCATGATTTGCGAATGTCGGCTTCCGAGGTTCCGGTCATAATTTGCTGTTGTAGTTTTTTGGTGCCGGCCAATTTGGTAAAGAAGTCATTGAAAAATTTCGTTTTGTCTGAAGTTGTATTGTAGGCTTTGATCAACCATTTCAATTCCAAACGAGTCACTTTTTCTAACTTCGTTAAATCTTCGCCATAACAAAGTTGGTCTTTGTGCATTGGTTCTTTGGCACCAAAATTAGGTATCGGAGTAAAACTAAAATCGCTTTTAGGTAAAAACGGAGAACCGTAAATTTGGAATTGCTTCTCAGTTCCGCGACCTAAACTCACATTCGTACCTTCAAACAAACACAAACTCGCATACAAATTAATCGCTCGGTCGTTGGGCAAGTTTGGTGAAGGTTTTACGGGTAAAGAGTAAGCCATTTCTCTTTTGTAATTCAAGCAAGGAATCACAGTCAAGTTACATTGCACTCCGTTTTTCAACCATTTTTCACCGTTAATCATTTGGGCATACTCGCCAATCGTCATGCCGTGCAATAACGGAATGGGATGCATACCTACAAAACTAGTGTGTTCTTTTTCTAATAGCGGTCCGTCTACAACAGCGCCGTTCGGATTAGGTCGGTCCAATACCAGCAGCGGAATATTGTTTTCTGCACAAGCTTCCATAATATAATGAAGTGAAGAAATGTAAGTGTAGAATCGCGCGCCTACATCCTGTAAATCAAAAACCATTACCTCTATCCCGGCCAATTGCTCCGGTTTTGGTTTTTTATTGTTCCCGTAGAGTGAGAATATCGGCAGGCCGGTTTTAGTGTCTTTGCCGTCTTTTATCAATTCACCTGCGTCGGCTGTGCCGCGAAACCCATGCTCGGGAGCGTAAATCTTTTGGAGGTTGATTTTGTTTTTCAAAAGAAAGTCAACTAACAACAGTCGTTTTCTGTCGTAAGCTTCAATATGTGTCATATTACCTTCATCGGGCAAATGATAAATAGAATCATAGGTAACAATTCCGGTTTGATTGGTTACTATGCCGACTTTTTTTCCTTTTAATGTCGACAAATAAGCAGCTGTGTTTTCTGCACCAGATTTTATACCGTTAAAAGGAGTCTCCGAGGTGACCTCTATTTTCTTTTCTCTATTCTCTATATTCTTTCCCGAACTGCCACAAGAAACCATTAGCAAAACCGAGAATAAAACTGTATTTTTGAACACCAAATTTGAAATCATACCGTTGAAATTAGAATATTTTATAGCGAAAAGACTCATTACTACTAAAGACCATAAAAGTAGTATATCCGCGCCAATAATAAAAATTGCCATTACCGCCATTGCACTCGGAATGATCATGATGATGGTTTCCATAGCTACCGGTATTGGCTTGCAACAAAAGATACGCCAAAAAGTTTCGGCTTTCAACGGACATATTATTATTTCCGGGTATAACGATAACAATTCGGATGTCAGCACTACCTCGGTTTCCAAAAATCAGAATTTTTATCCCAAGTTTACTGCTGTCGACGGCATAGCACATATACAAGCCGTAGCCAGCAAGGCCGGAATCATCAGAACCGAAACCGCTTTCGAAGGTATTATCTTCAAAGGTGTCGGCGCTGATTATGATACTTCCAATCTGAAAGAATACTTAGTAGCCGGAAGATTGCCCAATTTCAAAAGCAATCTCAACGAAGAGGTTTTAATTTCGCAATACTTGGCCAATCGCTTAGGATTAAAAAACAACGATTCCTTTGTGACTTATTTTATGAAAGAAAACGGAGAAGGCTATAACCTCCGCAATTTTAAAATAGTAGGCATATACAATTCCGGGTTTCAAGAATTCGACGCTGCTTATGTGATTGGCGATATTCGTCACGTGCAAAGAATCAACAAATGGAAACCCGATGAAGTCGGTGCCTTCGAAGTCTTTGTCAACGATTTTACCCAAATCGAACAAAAAGGTCAAGAAGTGTATCAGGAAACTTCGTCCACTCTCGATTCTCAAACCATAGTCGATAAATACTATTACATCTTTGAATGGTTAAAACTCTTCGACGTTAATATAGTAGTGATATTAATTGTCATGATCGCGGTTTCTACTATTAATATGGTAGTGGCGCTTTTGGTGCTCATCTTAGAAAGAACCCAAATGATCGGTATTTTAAAATCTCTCGGCGCCAACAACTGGTCTATCCGAAAAATATTCCTGTACAATGCGGCTTACTTAATTGGGAGAGGTCTTTTGTGGGGCAACATTGTTGGATTCACTTTGCTGTTGCTGCAAAAATACTTCGGCATCATCAAACTCAATCCCGAAAGTTACTATGTCAACGAAGCGCCGGTCGACATTAATTTGTCCTCTATGTTGCTCCTCAATGTTGGTACCGTCGTTGTTTGTTTGTTGGTTTTACTCATTCCTTCTTATATCATTACCAAAATCACGCCTTCAAAATCCATCCGTTTCGAATAATTTTTCTTCATGAGCGAAAGGTTCGGGACTTATCAGTGATCTGCATTCCCGCTTTTCGGGCTACGCGGTAGCCACTGCAATCGGGGCTATTTAGTGGTCTTTGGTTTTGTGTTTGTTAAATTTTTGAAAAATGGTTTTTACAAAAATCATATTATCAGGGTTTTAAAAAAAAGAATATAAAAAGGTTATTTTTTATTTGGATTGGGAGAAAAAAGATTTCTA
>NZ_JBILQL010000005.1:0-67545 GCF_044373165.1 Flavobacterium sp. | reverse complement strand
ATAGTTACTTCTCCAAACCAATTGTCTTTGAAAGTTCCGGTGTATTGATTGAAGTCGATTTTAGTTTTTTGCTTCTCATTCTGATGGACAACAGTCCAAACTTCCTCTGTTATTTTATCGGCATTGTCTTCTTTAGCTCTTCTTTCCTGACTTAAATAAGCCAAATGGTCAAACTTTGGCAATCCCAAATAACTGTCTTTTATGGTATTTGATATCACTGTAAAAGCCGCGCCGTTTTGTTGGTTGGTTAAAACGATAATGCCCAACTTCACATCCGGAATCATAATGGTTTGTGTAACAATGCCGTCTAATCCGCCGGTGTGAGAGACTTGCAAATGACCGTTGATGTCTTCCAAACGCCAACCTAAACCGTAACTGCGGAAATTAGAGCTGTATGGATATGGATTGTTCATTGGTAAAATGGTTTGCGGTGTCCACATTTCTTTCCATTGTTTTTCTGAGAATAACCTTTGGTTTTCACCAAATTTGCCTTGATTCATTTGCGCAATCAACCAAAAGCTCAAGTCGTTTACAGAAGCATATAATCCGGCAGCGGCATCAAAAATCGGATTGGTATAACGAGGAACAATTTCCAGTTTTCCGTTAGTGGGTACATGCGGTACAATGACGTTGGTTGTATCTTTTAACCTTCTCCATGAAGCAGCACTTTTAGTCATTCCTATAGGTTGCATAAGGCGTTCTTCAACAAAATCACACCAAGATTTACCCGAAACTTTTTCAATGACTTCCCCGGCAATTACGTAGAGTAAATTGTCGTAATCATATTTGGTTCGGAAACCTGAAACCGGTTTGAGATATTGAATGTTTCTTACAATGTCTTTGGGTGTAAAGTCATGTCCGTCGGGCCAAATCATCAAATCTCCGGCGCCTAATCCGAGTCCGCTTTTGTGTGTTAGTAAATCGCGTATGGTAAATTCTTCCGTTACGTAATTGTTGTACATTTTAAATTCGGGCAAGTACTTTTTGACTTTATCGTCCCAATTGATTTTGCCTTCATCGACCAAAATAGCCAAAGCCGAAGCTGTAAATGCCTTGCTGTTTGAAGCAATACCCACTAAAGTGTTGGCGTCCATTTTTTGTTGCGTTTTGATATTGGCTACGCCATATCCTTTGGCTAAAACCAATTGACCGTCTTTTACGATACCTACGGCTATGCCTGGCACGTTAAAGGTTTTCAGGGTGTTCTCTACCAAAACATCAACCTCTTTTTCTGTAATTTGGGCATTTAATGAGAAGCTAGCCAATAGGTATAGCCATTGTAATTTAAAACTCATAATTCATAATTCAAAATTCATAATTACTTAAACCCTCTTTGGCGTTTGGCTTCAAAAATCAAAATGGCGGCCGCTACCGAAACGTTCATACTATCGATGGCACCTTGCATTGGGATGATGATGTTTTGTGTGGCTTGATCGCGCCAAGGTTGTGATAATCCGGTGGCTTCTGTGCCAACTACCAAAGCAGTAGGAGTAGTGTAGTTTTGGGTGTGATAGGAAGTAGAATTCTGTAATGTGGCACTATAGAAATTAATGTTTTTTTGTTGTAAAAAAGTAATTGCTTCCTCAGTTGTAGCAGTGGCTATTTGATTGGTAAACAAACAGCCAACGCTGGAGCGAACGATATTCGGGTTGTACAAATCGGTTTTGGGATTGGCAATGATAACGGCGTCTACTTTAGCCGCATCACAAGTACGCAGCAAGGCACCGATATTACCGGGTTTTTCAATCGCTTCCATTACCACGATAAGTGGGTTTTCGGGAAGTTGCAATGCTTCTAAATTTAAAGATTTTGTTTGCGCTACTGCTAATATTCCTTCAGTGGTATCGCGATAAGCTAACTTTTGATAGACTTCTTTAGAAATTTCAATTAGTTCACTCGGATAGGGAATGCGTTTTTTGATTTCAGCTTCAGTCAACAATTCCGGTAAAAAAAGAATGGTTTCAATAGTATAATTCCCTTTAACCGCTAGCTCCATTTCGCGCAACCCTTCAATCAAAAAAGTCCCGGATTGTTTGCGGGCTTTGGCTTTTTCTTGTAAAAGCACCAAAGATTTTATGAACGGATTTTGAGCGCTGGTAATTTGTTTCATGTCGTAAAAGTACTGACTTTTTATAAAATGCCTCGCGCCTTGATTTCAAGGTATTTGTTGATGGTGTCCAACGTAAGGTTTTCCGGTTGGGTTAGTACCGAATGAATGCCGTACTTTTTGAGTTCGGTGACGATGAGTTTCTTTTCGAAAATGAATTTTTCAGCGATGACTTTATCGTAAACTTCCTGAATGGTGTCGGCTTTTTTATTGGTGATTTGGTACAATTCGGTGTTTTGAAAAAAGACTACAACCAACAAATGGTTTTTGGCAATCCCTTTTAAATACGGTAATTGGCGATGCAAACCATCCATGGTTTCGAAGTTAGTATACAAGATAATCAAACTTCGTTGGTTGATGTTTTTCTTGATGTCGGCATACAAACGCGAATAATCGCTTTCAAAATAATCGGTTTTTACATTGTATAAATTCTCCAGTATTTTTTGCATTTGTGAGGTTCGCTTTTCGGCAACCACTCCGTTTTCCACTTTCTTAGAAAACGAAAACATACCGGCTTTGTCTTGTTTTTTCAGAATGACATTCGACAAAACCAAAGTCGCGTTAATGGCATAATCCAGCAAACTCATTCCGTTGAACGGCATTTTCATTACGCGACCTTTGTCGATGGCCATGTAAATGTTTTGCGATTTTTCGTCTTGGTATTGGTTGACCATCAAGCTGTTTTTCTTGGCGGTAGCTTTCCAGTTTAAGGTTCGAATGTCGTCGCCGGGAACGTATTCTTTGATTTGTTCAAACTCCATTGTATGGCCAATGCGCCGTATTTTTTTGACACCGTATTGGAATAAATTATTGGAGAAAGCAATTAAGTCGTATTTGCGCAATTGAATATAAGACGGATAAGTTGGCACCATTTGGTCTTTGTCGAAACGGTATCTTTTGGAAATCAATTGTAATGGAGAAGTCACATAAACATTCAGATTCCCGAAAAAATATTCACCGCGTTCGGTTGGGCGCAAATGGTATTGCACTTCGTCTTGAGCAGCATTTTTTATCTTTCTTTTGATTTCAAAATTTCTGACTTGAAACTGAAACGGAATCTCATCAATAATTTTAACATGGATAGGAAAGGTATAAAAATTCTTTACGGTAACGATTATTGGATTTTCATCACCGTTGGACAATTTCTCGGGTGTAGTTCGGTGTGCTTCGATTCCGTTTTTGTTGCTGAAAAGAATCAAAATATCCAATACAAAAAACACTAAAATAATAAAGAGCAAATACCAAGTAGCATTGTACAAAACCGGAAAGATAAAGGCCAAACAGAATAGCACTATTATGCCGATAAGCAAATAGAAAAAGAAATTATTGAGGTATAACTGTTTGAAAAAGTTCATGCTGGTTTTCCGTTTTGTCCAAAGATGATTTATCTCGGGATTTCGATGCTTTCAATGATTTGTTTGATGATTTCGATGCTGGTCAATCCTTCCATTTCACGTTCAGGAGTAACAATTACGCGGTGTTGTAAAACCGGGATGGCGGCATCTTTAATGTCTTCCGGAGTGACGAAATCACGGCCTCTAATGGCAGCAAAACCTTTGGCGGCATTCAAAATTGCTATTGAGGCTCTTGGCGAAGCTCCTAAGTATAAAAAGGCATTTTCTCGGGTATTCACCACCAATTTGGCGATGTATTCTAAAAGATTAGGTTCTACCAGAATTTGTTTTACTAACTGTTGGTAATTGATAATATCAGAAGCCTGTAAAATGGTCTGAATGTCTTCTAATTTTCCTTTGTTTTGAAGCGTATGTTCTTTGTGGATAATATCGATTTCTTCGTTAAGTTTAGGATAATCAACATTAATTTTAAACAAGAAACGGTCGAGTTGTGCTTCGGGTAAACGATAGGTTCCTTCTTGTTCGATTGGGTTTTGTGTGGCTAATACGATAAACGGTTGGTCTAAAGTATAGCAATGGCCATCGATGGTGATTTGGCGTTCTTCCATTACCTCAAACAAAGCCGCTTGGGTTTTGGCCGGTGCACGATTGATCTCGTCTATCAAGACTAAGTTGGAAAATATCGGTCCTTTTTTGAATTCGAATTCCGATTTTTTCAAATCGAATACCGAAGTTCCTAAGATATCCGATGGCATCAAATCGGGTGTAAACTGAATCCGACTGAAATCTACCGAAAGGGTTTTGGCGATGATTTTGGCGGTCATGGTTTTGGCCACGCCGGGAACACCTTCGATTAATACGTGACCGTTAGCCAAAATGGACACCAATAATTGGTCGATCATTTTGTGTTGGCCTACAATAACCGTTTCCATTTCGGCTTTGATTTTGTCAATACTGGCGCGTAGCGGTTCCAAATTCAATCGGGACTCAAAATTTACATTTTCCTGAGTATCGAAGTTTTCTGTATTTTCCATTAGCTGATGATTTTTTCTATTGCTTTATTGATTTCTATTAAATCAGTTTCGATACTTTGATGATAGCTTTTCTTTTGATAATTAATCAAATATACTAAGTGTTCGATGTCTTTGATGTCTTTGCCGGTTTTGGCGTGTAATTTTTTGATAAAGTTTTCATCTAAAACCGCTGTTTCAATGAGATATTCATTGCGAACGCGTTCGAGGAAATAAATGATTTTTTTATCGATAAGGTTCTGGTGATTGCCTTCCTGATAGTATAAATTCCCGATGGTTTTGGTAAAATCGACTGTGGTGTTCGACAGTGGTTTGATGACAGGAATAATTCTTTGTCTTCTTTTGGCATTAAAAATCATAAAAATAATCATGCCGATTAAGAACAAATACCAAGCATATCGCAAAGCCGGTTGGCTAAGTATATAGCGCAAAGGTGAACCCGATTCTGCAATACCTTCTTGTTGTTTCACAAACCAAAACACATTCCCTTTTGGGAGATACGATAATACTTTTTCGGTGTATTGGTAATGATTGTCTTTGAGTAAATGGTAATTGGTGAATGCAGCCGGTTGCAAATGAATGTAGAAGTTTCCTTTTTTGTAAGGCACTTTGATGAAATTTACCCGCTTGTTGTTTGTTCCGGATTGATAGCCTAAAATGGTTGTAGTTAAAGTGTCTATACTCGAGAAGTAAGCGTTATTGCCGCCTTTGGATAAATCGTATTTTTCCTGCCCTAAGTTTTTATTCGCCATCCAACAATCGATTTCCGTTTTAAAATCGTAATCGGCATCGAGTTTAATATTGAGCGAATCGGTAAAGATTTCAGGTAGATTTTGAACGCTCAAAAAAGCAGAATTTCCGTGACTTACGAAATAGAACATCTCTTTAGTCGATTCGTCATCAATGATATAAGTATCGCAAATATTAAACAAAGTGCCTTTTATATTGTAACTGTCGACTTCTTGACTGTAATCGAAGTGTTCATCTAAAAACTCATAAGCCGAAGTTTTGACTTTTTGAATTTTTTGTTGTTTCAAAATGTTTTTGCTTTCTTGGTCAAATACATACAGTCCGAACGGAATTTTATCTCTCAAAACATAACTTGGCGACCAATCAACCGGTTTGGGTCGAACGGCATCAATATAAATCACGCCCGCTATCAGAACGACTAAAAAGAAGATGTATATTTTTATAGTTCTGTTCATTATTTAATCGATTGCAAAGTGTTTTCAAAAGCTTTTTGGGCTTGTTTGAAGGTAATATCGTTCATTTCAAATTCGCCATACCAAATGTAATTGTACAAATACGATAGGTATTGAAAGTTGTTTTTTAAATCTTTGGATTGGATTTCGTACAAGTAATCAGTGTTGGTTTTGTCCACATGCCATTCGATGACATTGCGCTCGGATAATTTTTTTAATGTCCACAAATAGTAATAGCGAATGGCCAAACGGTGGTTATTTTCGTTTAAGGTTTGCTTCAGTAACTTTTCGAAATCCACATGCACCAAGTTTTTTTCTATATCATCGTCGCTGATGATTTTTTTGGTAGTTGATTTTCCGAAAACCCATTGGCCTTCTTTGTTTAAAATGAGTTTGACAATCAGATAAACCACGTAAATAACGATTAATCCGGCTAAAACTTTCAGCGTAATTTCAACATAATTCGAGGAAACTTTGGTGTCTGATAAGCCGAAAATTTTCTTGAACCAATAGGCTAGCCATTCTTTGAATTTATCCCAAGCACTTTTTTCGGAAAGTTTGACTTCGTATTGGAATTCCGCTGAGTTGTATTTCGATTTTAAATTGGGCGAAATAGCAATGTTTTTTTGCCTTGGTGCTTGGTCTACTTTACACTTTTTTTCAAGCAAAGCCAATGAGTCCTTTTCGGTCACAGACATAGACTCTTGTGCCCAATTGGGAAGACTGAAAAACAACCAAAAAAGAAGAAGATATTTATTCACTGCCAATCAAATCAATAGAGAAATCTGCACTTTTGTTTTCATCGAATTCCTGACGACTGTAAAATATCACGCCTTGATTGATCAGTAATAAGTTGTTCAGGATGTAACTCATTAAGAGCGAAAATACCATGACAACGGTCAATACCAGCGCCACGCCCGACTGGGCATTGTTCTCCTGAAAACCGTCTTGTGTAGAAGTAAAAACAGAAATCAAGCCCAGCATATAAGGAATCATAGAAAATATCGTCATCGCGACTTGAATGATAAGGTAAATCACCATACACGAGCCTACAATCGGGAAATATTGTTTGGTTAAATGTTTAAACCCGGCGCCATAGCTTTGAAAAACGCCTTTATCGGTATTTAAATATTCATAAAAACTCAGGGTTACCCAACTAAAAGCGGTTGGAATAGCAAACAGTAATAGCGGAATTCCGATGATGACAAAACACAGTAGAATCAACAAGGCGAAAACGGCGATTAAAACCGGCGTTATAAGGAAAACAGTCGCCAAAAAGAAAACTAATATTTTCCCGAAATGGGCTTTGAATCGGCTTAAAATTTCTTTGGTGCCAAAGTTTTTTCCGTTGTTCTTTTCATACAAATCAAAATAAATTACGGGTAACGAGTAGTTGAGCATGCTTAGAAAAATCATAAACAAGAACAAGCCTAAAGCGACTAATACAACTAAAGGAATATTGTTGGTTAAATAACTTTCTAAGTATTCCGAATTATTACTGTTAGGGTCAGTTTTCAGAAAAAAATCAAAATACACTTGAAACAAAAAGTAGGAAGCCGCCACTAAAATCAGCAGCATTGGTCCACTGATGGTGAAGTAATTTTTCAAATAGTGTTTGCCGTTTTCTTTGAAAAACACAAAAGTATCACTGACGTAGTCACCAAAATTTCTTCTTTTAAACAGACTAAACATATTATCGTTTTAGTTTTTTATGAACAATAGTTGGAAAAATCAAAAAGTAAAATGAAATCATCGAAAGAGTACCCAAAATAATAACCACATTCAGCCAATTAGGCATTTCTATAGCATATCGGGTAACAAAACCTTCTAAGAATCCTGCGGCTATGGTAAATGGAATTGTGCTTAAAAAGATTTTTAAACTGTCTTTGAAACCAATTTTAAAGGAGTTTAATCGGGAAAATGTTTTAGGAAATAGGATAGAAGCGCCAAGGATAAACCCGCAAGCAGACTCGATTACAATGGCAAAAATTTCCATAGATCCATGGATCCAAATGCCGCTTACACTTTCCCAAAATACGCCATGTTGGTAAAAGAAATATTGGAATGAACCCAACATAATGCAGTTCTGAATTAATACCCAAAACGTACCCACACCGCCAAAGATTCCGTAAATAAAACAGCGTACTCCAACATAAAGGTTGTTCAATGTAATGGCAATAAATCCGCCCCAATTGCTGCCGGATTTGTATACTGCCACGGGATTTCCGTTTTCAATATTTTCCAAAGTCATGTTCACATAACCATCGCCCAGAATCAAACGAACAAAATTTTCATCATACCGGGCTGAAAGAACGCCCATAGTCACTGTAGCAAAGAACAAGATGAAAGCGTAAATGATATACCGCCTATAGTCGTATACCAGCAAAGGCACTTCGGTAGAAAAAAAATAAACCAATCTATTTTGCTCTTCGCGTTTGGTTTTATAAATTTTCTGATAAATTTGTGAAGCCAAATAATTCAGATAAACTACGGTTTTACTTTTGGGATAGTAGGTTTGGGCATACGACAAATCATTGACCAAATGGATGTACAAACTAGCCATTTCATCAGGATTTTTTTTAGTATTGCCAAAAATAGCTTGCTCAAAATCGAGCCACTTTTGTTTGTTTTGTTTTATAAATGCTACTTCCCTCATGGAAGGCTAAAATAAGAATTATGTCACAACTTTCTATCAATACAACCCAAAATGTTGTTATAAATTTTACGGCAGCGTCTGTTGGTGAACGAATTGGTGCGTATATGCTTGATTTTCTGGTAAAAGCAGCCTATTTTATTATCGTTTACTATGTTTTTTTTAGTTTTTTTGAAATTGACAGATGGTTGTATCAATTGGATAATTGGTCACAAATGGCGGTGTATATGGTGTTTTTTCTGCCGATTGCCTTCTATTCTTTGGTACAAGAATCTTTGTTAGAAGGGCAAACATTGGGTAAAAAATTAGTAAAAATAAAAGTCGTTAAAATTGATGGCTACCAAGCTTCTTTCGGAGATTATTTAATTCGGTGGTTGTTTCGGTTGATTGATATTTCTCTCGGAAGCGGTATCATTGGTTTGATTGCTATGGTAGTGAACAGTAAAACCCAAAGGTTAGGCGACATGTCGGCCGGAACTGCCGTGATTACTTTAAAAAACAAAGTAACCATCAACAGTACCATTTTGGAAGAAATCGGTCAGGAATACCAACCGAAATATCCTTTGGTTATCAAATTATCTGATAACGATGCACGAATCATTAAAGAAACATTTCACAATGCAATGAAATCTAATGATTATGTGATTTTAAATAAATTGACTACTAAAATTGAGCAAGTAACCGGTATTAAAAATGATATGGGAAGCACGAAAGAATTTATACAAACCGTGCTTAAAGACTACAATTACTACACACAAAACATGTAGTTAGTGTTCCAAATAGAGGTAACCTGTTAGGGGTTCGGGATAATCCACATCGTTCAAATAGATGACATAAAAATAGGTGCCGTCGGGGACATTTTTGGTTGCAAAACCTTCCTTGGAAGTACCATCCCAACGGTCAGTATTTTGGTTGCCGGTCCAAATTAATTTACCCCAACGATTATAGATTTCAATTTTATAATTCAAAAATACATTTTCTAACCCTTTGATGGTAAAAGTGTCATTGCTTCCGTCTTGATTAGCCGAAACAAAATTGTAAACCGTTGGCGGACAATTTCGGGTGGTTAGTATAAAGGAAGTCACACTGTAACAGTTGGGGTTGTCCAAACGAACAAAAATTTCTTTGGGAGTTGCCAATGCAACATAGGTGTTGGTGTTGAGTATCGGATTGGTTTGGCTCTCGGCATCTTCCCGACTTTCGAAAAATGTTGCTATGTCTTCGGTAACGGTTTTTACCAAATCGTCATAGTTTGAAAAATCAAAAGTACCTTGTGAAAATCCTTCGTTACAAGATTCAAGCGATGGCAAAGGGTTGAACATAGGTGCTGTAATCAAATTGACCGAAGTATTGAAGGTATTATTGGTTTCCGAAATCTCATTTACAATTCCGGAACCGTCGCCTTTGTCATCAATCACAAATTTTAATTCAAAATCGTTTGGAACTGTATCCGGAATCATTAAAGTAATTTGACCGTTTACAGCACCGTTAATCGGTACCGGTACATTGGTTTCAAAAACTTCTAAAATGAGATTATCAACATAAACGGAAACCGGTGTTTCTGTTGGTAAAGGTCCGGTACAGTCCGCATTAGAAACGGTGTAATTTACAATTATACTTCTCGAATCACATTGTCGTTGCACTTCGGTAACGGCAATACGGCCATCAGGAACCTGACTATTCAATTTGGTAACCACGGTGTTTATCATTACAAAATCTACTGAAGAAGAAAGCGTAATTTCGGCTTCAGTATCTCCTATTTGTATGTTGTTTTGAATGTCGTAAATATCCAAATCCATGTTGTATAGCGTAGTGCTTCCGGTAACCGAGTTGGTACTGTTAAAAACATTGCTCGACGGATTCAAAGCGTTAAATAACAAATCGCCATTGATTCGGAACTCTTCGGTGGCCAAACCCGAATCGCCTTCCCAAGCCAAAAAGCCCACTTTCGAATTCAAATTATCCACTACATTGAGGTCGTTTAAGGTAATGTTGAGTTCACTCGGAACACCTTCCAAACCGTCATAAATATTGATTTGATTTAAAGGTAAACTAGGTCGGCTGTAAACAATTACTATAGCCCATCCTGCAAAATTGGTTTTGCGTTGCAAGTGTAAACTAATGTAGGGACTTACATCAAGTTCGGATAAAGTATAATTGCCGTTTCCGGTAGTTTGTACCAACTGAGTGATGTCTTTGAAAGCACTGAAATAGGTAAAAACTAAGCCGTCAAAATTCCTTTGATAACTAAAGGTTCTATCCGGAGTTATATTGTTGGCATTCAGCTTAATGTTAAAATCACCATCACCGCTTCCGGCCCAATAAAGATAAGCTCTCACAACTGAGGCATCATTACTCAAGTTTAAACTAGCTGAGGATGTAGTGGTGGTAACGGGACCATTGGTGAAATTGTTTTCCGCCAAGTTTAAAGTGTTGCCCATTAATGTAAAATCGAAGGTGCCGTTGAGCTGCTCATAGAGAGAAATGTCCTGACTCCGAACACTGTAAATGTGGAGAAAGAAAACAATAAAACACAGCAATTTTCGTTTTAAATTCAAGGCAAAACACTTTTTATAAAGTTAAAAATAAGTAATTATTTTGGATTTCGTATTTTTTGTAAAGTGAATGCCATTAAAAAATAAATGTTTAATTTTCCGAAGTTTAAAAATATCCTGTGAATAATTATACCATTAGGCGATACCAATCAGATGATTTTGTACTTTGGAATGATTTCATTGACCAAACCATTACGGCCACTTTTTTGTTTCACCGAAATTTTATGGAGTATCATGCCAATCGGTTTCAGGATTATTCGTTGTTGGTTTTTGAGGCTGAAGTTTTGCAAGCTGTTTTTCCGGCCAATTGTATTGAAAACCGAATGTATTCCCACCAAGGATTGACCTATGGAGGTTTTGTTTTTAGAAGTGAAATTACTTCAGAAGGTATTTCAGCAATTATAGCTAACACCTTTGACTTCCTCAAAAAACAATCTTTTGAGTCCTGTGAAATCAAGGAAATTTTATCGTTTTATGCACCGATTCATTTCTCAGCAATTCGAGATAGTTTGCACAAACACCAAACCAAGGTTGTTGGACAGAAAATGAATTTGGCCATCGATTTGCATTCAGATTTCAAAATCTCTAAAAGCAAACTAAAACATTACCGTCGATTGCAATCGGAAGGTTTGGTGGTAAAAAAGGAAGCCGATTGTACTGCTTTTTGGCAAGAAGTATTAGAGCCTTTATTGCAGGAGAAATACAAAACAAAACCCCTACATTCGTTAGCCGAAATCAACTCGTTGCAATGTAAATTTCCCAACAACATCGAGCAATATAATCTTTACCTTGATAACGAAATCTTAGCGGGAATTACAATTTTTAAAAAACACAAAGTAATCAAATCACAATACGGCGCGACTACCGAAATCGGAAAAAAATTCAGAGCTTTGGATTATCTTTTCCTGTATTTAATAGACCATTTTAAAGCCGAATGCAATTATTTTGACATGGGAACAGTGGATGACGACAGCGAGTTAGGCTACAACGAAGGTTTGTTTAACCAAAAAAAAGAACTCGGTTGTAGCGTGTATTCCCAAAATATATACCAAATTGCACTATGATAAAATTCCTCGACTTACATAAAATTAATCTTCCTTACCAAACGGCTTTTCAGGAGAAAATGCAACAGGTATTGGACAAAGGTTGGTTTGTTTTAGGCGAAGAAGTACAAGCTTTTGAACAACAATTTGCCCAATATACTAAGGCGAAACATTGCATTGGAGTTGGCAACGGATTGGACGCGATGGTGCTCATTTTTAAAGCGTATATCGAATTGGGCTTGTTGCAAAAAGGGGACGAAATCATAGCGCCGGCCAACACTTATATCGCCAGTATACTCGCTGTTTTACAAGCCGATTTGACGCCGGTTTTAATCGAGCCCGATGCCGAAACCTACAATCTCAATCCCAACGAGATTGAAGCCAAAATCACCGCCAAAACCAAAGGCATTTTAGTAGTGCATTTGTATGGGCAATTGGCCGATATGGAAGCGATTTCAAAGATTGGTTTGCAACACAATTTGCTCATAGTGGAAGATGCGGCGCAAGCACAAGGCTTGCCTTTTACAGGAAATCATGCTCGTGCTTTTAGCTTTTATCCCGGGAAAAATTTAGGTGCTTTAGGCGATGCGGGTTGTATTACCACCGACGATTCGGAGTTGGCCAAAGTATTATTTGCCTTGCGCAATTACGGCTCGGAACAAAAATATTACAACGAATATTTGGGAGTCAATTCTCGACTTGACGAAATTCAAGCCGCTTTTTTAACTGTAAAATTACCGCATTTAGACAAAGAGAATGCCCTACGTAAATCGATTGCTCAAAGGTATTTAACTGAAATTAAAAACCCTAAAATCAGCTTGCCCAAGTGTGATGATTTCCAAAAACACGTCTTTCATCTGTTTGTGATTCGCACTGCTAACCGAACCAACTTACAAGAATATTTGAAACAAAACGGGATTGAAACTTTAATCCATTATCCTCTTCCGCCACACCAGCAAAAAGCATTGCCGGATTGGAATTCGTTGTCTTATCCTATAACCGAAGCCATTCATCGCGAAGTGTTGAGTTTGCCAATGAGTCCGGTTTTGACCCCAGAGGAAGTGAGTCATATCATCCAAATGTTAAATCGCTTTTAATTGAATTTCTTAAACCAAATATGGCAAAAAGAGCTGTTCAAAGTTACCTCTTTGAATGGTCTGAGCGTGTTGATAAAAATTATGGTTGGCTTTGTAACTTCTAAGGTCATTGCCGTTTTTATCGGTCCGTCGGGGATGGCATTAGTGGGTAACTTTCGGAATTTCATCACCGCCGTTGAAAATTTGGGCATCCTGGGTTTTCAAAACGGAATCATCAAGTATGTAGCGGATTACCACAATCAAGAAGAAAAGCAACGCTCATTTTTAGCCAGGGTTACGCTAACTATTTTACTCATGGTATTGATACTTTCCGTCTTGCTTTTTTTTACGGCTACGTATTGGAATGCCAGTTTGTTCGGTGCAGCTTTTCAGTACAGTGCCATTTTTAAAGCCTTGGCTTTCTGCCTGCCTTGGTATATCGGTTCTATTTTCCTGACCGCTGTTTTGAACGGTTTTGAAGCGTACGGGAAAGTCATTAAAATCAACATTATCGGCAACTTGATTGGATTGTTTTTGTCGGTAGTGTTGGTGTATTATTACAAAGAATTCGGGGCGCTTTTGGCGATAGTATTAGCGCCTGTCTTGGTGTTTTTAGTGACTTTGTATTTTATGTACAATCAACTTGACTATTTCCGAATTTCTTTCAGTAATTACAAGGTCGATTTTCTCCGCAATCTTTCCGAATACTCACTGATGGCACTGGTTTCGGCACTTTTGGGCCCGATAGTATTTTTGTCGCTTCGCAACACCATCATACACACACTGAGTTATGAAGCCGCAGGCTATTGGGAAGCGTTAACCCGAATTTCTTCTTATTACTTCTTGTTTTTGTCAAGTATTTTAACGGTATATTACCTTCCTAAACTCTCCAAATCAGAAAGTGTTGAAGAGACAAAATCCTTGTTTTGGAGTTACTTTAAAGGTATAGTGCCGTTTTTTTTAATCGGATTAGTAGTGCTTTACGTTTTGCGCGGGTACTTGATTCCGATATTATTAGCCGATTCCTTTCTCCCGGTTTCCGAATTGTTTTTCTGGCAATTCATAGGTGATGGTTTTAAAGCGGTGGCACTCATTTTGGGCTATCAGTTTTTTGCAAAGAAACTAACGAAAGCTTTTATAATAACTGAAATATTTTCGTTTGCTGTATTTTGGTTTTCGGGACAATATCTTGTGCGTTTGTACGGAATTGAAGGCATAGCGATGGCCAATGCCGTAACTTACGGAGTTTATTTGATCACCTTGTTGGTGTATTTCCGAAAGCAATTGTTCTAATCGCTTTTAGTCCACACCGAAATGTATTTTTCAGCGATTCTTTTGTAATGATGTTCTTGCTCTACAAAAGCCCTGGCTTTCTTTCCCATTTCAAGTATCGTTTCAGGATTTTCAATCAAAGCCGAAAGTTCCGCCACCAAATAATCTTCATCAGGCAACGCATTGATGGCCACTTTTTCCGTTAAATTATAGTGTTTTTCAAATAGGGCAGAAGCATTGGTAAAAACTACTTTGCCTTTCGCCATGGCTTCCAACGCATTGTAACCTTGGTCATGTCCGTACAACTGATCCAAAATAATAGGCACTCGGTTATACCGGTTAATGTATTCGGCATAAGGCACATTTTCGGTAACGGTAATCGTCACTTTTTCGGGATATTTTTGTTGAATCACCGCTAAGGCTTGCTCAAAAAAATCGTTGCCTTTTTTAAAGTAACTTTCTCTGTTGATGCCGTGGAAAATTTCAACGGTACCGCCAATTTCCATAGGAATGTAGTCGAGTTTATCCAAGTTAATCGGATTCGGAATCATTCCTAAATATTTCGGTTGGTTTTGCCACGGCAGATGGTAATCCAAATCGGAAGCGATTACGCCATCGCATTTTTCTTGAATAAATTGGTGTAATTTTTTAAAAGATGGTGTTCTGAACTTTAACACATTCAAAAACTTTTTGTCGGCAATTTTTCCCGCTAAATAGGGTTGTACAATCGAAGGATTTTCCGGATGGTTGAAATTGTAATTCACATGTACATAATCGTCGCCGCAACTGAGCAAAAACAATTTTTTATTGTGGCGAAACAAATAGTCAAGGATTTTGGTTTCATACCTGTAATCACAATAAAAACTGTTTTCATTAATCAGTTGCACCACATCAAAACCTTGAAAATCAACTTGGTTTTTACAGAATTGACGATAGGTTAAATAGGAAGTCAAATCGAAACCGGTCAGTTTCAAAACCGCTATTTTTAGTTTTTTTAATAATCCGACATCCCATTTTTTTACCAACGGAAAATCAACGGGATAATCCTTAAAACCATCTTTAAAACCCAAAATAGTTACGTCGTGGCCTAACGCAAGCAAACCTTCTTTTAAAGAATTGTGAAGCCGACTGTATTCTCCAATGAGTAAAATCTTCATTATCTTCCTATATTTACGCAGCCAAATTAACCGCTGCGTTTCAAATACGTTGCAATATAAGTAAGAAATGAACAATAATCGCAAAATTGCTATAGTTTCCGCTTCCCTGGGTGTTGGCGGTGCCGAGCGTTTTGCTGCGATGCTGGGCAAGATGTTACACGGTTTAGGTTACGAAATTCACCATATCATCATTCTCGATATAGTAACTTACGACTTTCAAGGACAATTGGTCAATTTAGGAAAACTGTTTGCCCAAGAAAAAGGCATTTTCAAAGCGGTTAAAAAAGGAAAATACATCGCCCGCTATTTGTACGAGAACCAAGTGGAGACCATTATAGATGTTCGTTCCCGACCGATGTTAGTCCGCGAGATTTTCACCAAATTAATTTATGGCCAACGGAAAACCTATTTTATGGTGCACAGTGCCAATTTGGAAATGTACTTCCCGAAATCCCAGTTTTGGGCGAGATTTCTTTATGCAAAAGCCACTAAATTAGTCACGGTTTCCAAAGCGATTGAACAGAAAATCCAAACGCAATATGGTTTGACGAATACTCAAACGTTATACAATCCGGTGGTTTTTTCAACAACTTTGAGCGATAAACCAATCGGTTTGCCGGAAACGTTTTTTTTGTTTTTCGGTCGATTGGAAGATGAGATTAAAAACTTGTCACTCTTGCTTGATGCTTATGAATTGTCAGTTGCGAAAAGCAAAGGCGTGCACTTAATTTTACTCGGCGATGGTTCAGATAAAAACAAAATAGCAGAAAAAATTCAGCAAAAACAACTCAGTTCTTTCGTCAAAATCATTCCTTTTCAAAATAATGTACTGCCTTTTATTCAACAGGCTAAAGCAACGCTTTTAACCAGTCGTTATGAAGGTTTTCCGATGTCGTTGATAGAATCTTTAGCGGCCGGAACTCCGGTAATTTCAGTAGATTGTGAAACCGGACCGAATGAAATTATACAACAAGGTATCAATGGTTTATTAGTAGAAAACCACAAGCCGGAAGCTTTAGCCAACGCGATGAATTCGTTCATAGCCGATGAAAAATTATACCAAAATTGTAAAAATAACGCCAAGCAAAGCGTAGAACATTTATCTTTGAATGCCATAGCACAATCTTGGCAACGCTTATTAAACGAATAAATGACCACTGTAGCCGATATTAAAATACTGCCTATACCCAAAATTCAAGACGTTAGAGGCAATCTTTCCGTCATTGAAGGCGATGTAATTCCGTTTGCCATGAAACGCGTGTATTATTTGTACGATGTGCCTAGTGGTGCTGAACGCGGCGGACATTCTCACAAAGACCAACAAGAATTTTTAGTGGCTTTGAGCGGTAGTTTTACCGTAGTGCTGACCGATGGCAAAAACAAAATATCGGTTACGCTTAATAAACCCAATGAAGGCTTGTTGATACCAAACGGTATTTGGCGCGAATTGGAAAATTTTTCTTCCGGTTCGGTTTGTTTGGTGATAGCCTCTGAGGTGTTTGAAGAGGCCGATTATATTCGGGATTTTTCAAAATTCCTCTTATCTAAAAACGGAATTTCCTAAGCCGTAGTTTGCGGCAACATTTTTTAACCAAACCAAAAGGCGTAAAATCGGATTCGGCATTTCCATCAAAATGGTTTTTTTCAAACCCAATCCATCCAAATCAATTTGATTGTACAGTACTTTAGCGGTTGCTGCATCACCGTTCAACTTGCATTTAATAACTGCTGAAAACCGATTTTGGTCGAGGAACTGTTTCAACTTGGCATTTTCCTTTTCTAAAACTACGTATTTTTCAAAAGTATAGGGTTCAAAATAGTAGTGCCAATTTCTGGAAATACTGTCCTTGTCGTATCGGTATCGTGCTAAAATACTTCCGATAAAACCAATAGTGTACTGCAAACCAATGCGCATCCACAGTTCGGTATCTTCGCCTTTTTTGATTTGGGTATCAAAGGTTCCTGTTTTTTCAAAAACCCTTTTATGGATGGCCACAGCGGAAGTCCATAATATGCATTCTTTCCGACTGGCATCAAAAAAATCGACCAACTGAAAATCTGTTATCTTTGCTAAGGAATAACGAGCCGGAATGGTTTTTTGAGCCGTTTCAATGGCAATAGCACACGAAAATACTTTGTGATTGGGTAAAACATCAATCTGTTTTTTGAAAGTGGCTAAAAAGTTTGGTTCCCAATAATCATCGGCGTCCAAAAAGCAAATAAATTCGCCCAGCGCTTTTGCAATACCCAAATTTCTCGCCACTGCAACGCCTTCGTTTTCTTTGCTGTAATAGCGAATTCGAACATCATTAAAACTCTGAATTACACTTTCGCTTCCATCGGTTGAACCGTCATTAATTACAATCACTTCAAAGTCGGTGAAAGTTTGCGCCAACAAGCTTTTAAGCGTTTCACCAAGAAACAACGCCTTGTTGTAAACCGGAATAATGACAGAGAAAAACGGCATCAGCGGAGATTTAGTTGACAAAAATAACCCAAACGGTACAAATCGAATACAAAAAGCGTAGGTTTAGCAGACAACAAGTGTTTAGTCATCAACGTTTTTCCTATGCCGAAGCAAAAAGCAGTCATTCGCGTCAAACCGAATTTTCGAAGCTTGGTATAGGTTCGAGTCAAGGCTGTGTCATCAGCTTGAATGATTTGATGGTCTAACACCCATTTCAAGTTTTGTAACGAACTGTGGAATTTCTCCAAAAATATGGCTGAACTCTCTAAATTTAAATGATAAGCCGGATTTTCAATATGTACAATCGGAATGTGATGCTTTTTCAGTTCCAAAATAAATACGATGTCTTCGTAGCCGTATTGGTAAATAGCGGTACTGAATGGATAAGCCAACAGCAAATCTCTCCTGATCATAACATTTGAAATTAAACAGTAGTGGTAAGGATTGGATTGTCTTTTAAACAAAGGAATTTCTTCCCGGCTTTTTCCGAAAACCCAACGCAGCAACTGTTCTTTAGTTGGCTTTTCCTTTTGGTATAGCAAACCACCGTAAACCACCGGATTTGCTTCGTTTTGAATCTGCTCAAGATAAGTCATGATAAAGTTTTCCGATTGGGGAAACATATCACAATCCATCAGTAATACCCAATCAAATTGGGCTTTTTGTATTAATGAATTCCGATTCTGACCGCGGCCTAAATTTGTTTCGTTTATTTCAAAACGGCAGCCTGGTAAGCCATTGATTTTTTGATTGTTATCGGTATTTGAATTCAGCGGCGAAGCATCATCTTGAACAATAATTTCATAGGCGATGTTGGCGGCCGACAATTGTTGTTGCAATTCCGTTACCAAGGGTAAAGTGTTGTAATCGTATGTTGGAATTAGCACTGAAATCATTTAGAAAACGGAATTAAATAATACCTTTACAAAGAAAATATATTTTTTGGCAACTATTACACGATGAACCGAATAGATTTAGCGAATTACATTTTTGAAAAATTACAAGCGCAACAATCGCAATTGCAGGCCGATTTTAATGCTGAAAATACACCTATTCGCTACGGTTTTGTTGATGACTTGCTACCCGAAACTGTGGCACAGGAAATCGCAGCTGTGTTTCCCAAACCGGAAGCAATGGTACTCAAGAAAAGCCTTCGAGAAGACAAGTACGTTGCCGCGCAAATGAATTTATACCATCCTTTGTTAGAAGAAATAATTTATGCTTTTCAAGACAAACGTATTGTGGCTTTGATTGGAGAAATTTGCGGGATTGAAAATCCGATTCCCGATGAGAATTTGTATGCCGGCGGCATTTCTTTAATGGGCCAAAATCAGTTTTTGAATCCGCATTTAGACAATTCCCACGACAAAGACCGCAACTTGTGGCGTGTGCTCAATTTATTGTATTACGTTACACCCGATTGGCAGGAAGATAATGGTGGCAATTTAGAGCTTTGGCCTAACGGTTTGTCGCAACCGCCAATTACCATTCACAGTAAATTCAATCGTTTGGCGATTATGGAAACCCATAGTCATTCTTTGCATTCGGTTTCACCCGTGGTTTTTGACGGCTATCGTAGATGTGTGTCGAATTATTATTTTTCCGAAAAACCACTTTTAGACAAGGATACGTTTCATGTCACTTCTTTCCGAGGTCGTCCCGAAAATAAACTGGCCGATTTGGTTTTGCAAGCCGACACTTTTTTACGCATGTGCCTTCGGAAAGTGTTTAAAAAAGGAATAAAAGAAAATCCGCACGTTTATAAAAAAGACAAATAATTTGTCGGGCTTCATTCAAAAATATCGCTATTCTTTATTACTCGTTCTAATCGGATTAGTTTGGTTGGAAGTGCTGAATAGGCTGTTGCAATTAGACCAACAAACCTTATTTTATCCGGATTCGTCCAATTATTTGGAATCGGCTCAAAAAATGTATTTAAAGTTTACCGGACATTACTATCGTCCGATGATGATGGCTTTTATTACCGGTTTGCCTTATTTATTCGGGAGTTCTGATGCCGGAATTTTACAATGGAGTTTACTGGTGAATGTCATTTGTTGGTTAGGTACTTCGCTGCTGTTGTTTCAAATGGCCAAAGATTTTCTGTCGGAGAAAATAGCTTTTGTCTTTGCATTCCTTCCTTTTTTTATCATAGGTAACGCAGTACTCAATTACCATTTGCTGACCGAAAACCTATTTGCCTTCGTCATTTTTTTGGCTTTTTATGCTTTGTTTCGGTACTATAAAACGAACAATTTTGGGTATTTGTCTTTTGGCTTGTCGTTACTGTTGGCAAGCATGCTGATAAAACCCGGTGCCAAGTTCTTTGCCTTGATTTTGCTGTTTTTTTTCATCAAAACAGTCTTGAAAAATTACAAAGCCAAAAGCATGATTTTGCTCTATGGTAGTGTTTTAATGATTTTGATTCAAGTGGTTGGGATGAAAGCACAATACGGTGATTTTACCATCAGTTACATTGACGGTGTAACTTATCACAATTATTTGTTCTCTAAAGCAGATTGTTTTAAAAACGGCAAGGAATACCAACAAATCAACAATCCAAGAGCAGAATATCTATTCAGTTTGACTTTTAACGACCAAAAACGAGTGGCTAAAGAAGATGCGGTTCACCAAATCAAAACCAACTTTCCCAACGTGATTAAAGCCTATCTTCACAACCTTTTGGATAACTCCAAATCGGGTAATGCCTGTATTTTTGATCTCGAAAATAAAAAGGGAAGAAGTGATTTTAACTCCTGGAAGACACTGGCCTTCGATTTGTCCAAATGGCAAAACCGACTGTTTACTGTGTTAGGCGTTTTAGTATCTCTTTATTTTGTGCGAAAGATTTTTAAACATAAGTCGCTGTATGCCTTAATGGCGCTCTTCGTACTGTATACAATAGTTTTATCCGGAATATCTTGTGGTCAAGGCGATCGCTTTCATGTGGTGACCTTTCCGTTTGCGATTTTACTATTAGCCAAATGGTTTGAAGAAACAAGCCGCTTTAAACGGTTTTCTGTACCACTTCAAAAATAGTGTTGTCTTCGCATTTTAAGGTCTTCGAAGGGAATTTCATCAACAAAGCATAATCGTGCGTAGCCATGATTACGGTTTTACCGTTCTCATTGATTTTTCGCAATACGCCCAAAACTTCAGCACTCGTTTGAGGATCTAAGTTTCCGGTAGGTTCGTCGGCCAAAATCAATTCGGGATCATTCAGCAATGCTCGGGCAATCGCAACTCTTTGTTGTTCTCCGCCTGAGAGTTGGTGCGGCATTTTATTGGCAATGCCTTTTAAGCCTACTCGCTCTAAAACATCATCAATTTTATTTTGCATCTCTTGTTGGTCTGTCCAGCCGGTGGCTTTCAAAACAAACAACATATTTTCGTTTACACTTCGATCCAACAACAATTGGAAATCTTGAAATACAATTCCGATTTTACGTCTCAAAAACGGAATGTCGTTTTCTTTTAAATTGGCCAAATCATACCCAACGATGTTTCCACTGCCTTCCGTCAAAGCCAAATCACCGTATAAAGTTTTCATAAAACTACTTTTTCCCGTCCCGGTTTTACCAATGATATAAAGGAATTCACCTTCTTTAACCTCCAAGTTTATTTGTGATAAAATCACGCGATTCTCTTGATAAATGGTAACGTTTTTTAAGGATAAAACTGTTGCTGACATGGATAATTGGGTTTATTGGGTAAAAATAGTAAATATAAATTCCAAATTCCAAATTCTAAATTCCAAATTGTCTCATCGAATCGAATTGAACGGTGAATTTCTAGGTTCCAAAATTGTTTAAAACAATGTTTATAATAAATGAAAGTGTTTTTACGTTATAGGGTATAGAGTAATATTTTTGGATAAATAAAAAAAAGAACCATGCGTAACGTTTTAATGTTATCATTTTTGTTGGGATTGTCTGTAGTTCCAACGATTTCAGCCCAACAATCTGCTATTTACACTCATGATTTATCCGAGTTTGACAAAGCTGTTTTGTTGTATAAAGACAAGCAATACCAATCCGCCCAAATTTTATTTGAACGGGTAAAACAAAGCAATAAAGAACAGGATATAGCGGCCGATTGTGCTTACTATATCGCCAATTGTGCCATTCATTTGAACCAATCGAATGCCGATGAGTTGATGGAGAAATTCGTAGCGGATTATCCAACCAGTTCTAAACAAAACCAAGCTTACATCGAAGTGGCGCAGTATTATTTCGAACAAGGAAAATTTCCTCAAGCCTTGCAGTATTTTGATAAAGTAGACGAAAGCGCGCTGACTTACGAACAAACGGAAAAATTCACCTTCCAAAAAGGCTATGCTTATTTCACTGCCGGTAATAAAAAAGAAGCTGCAGCCTATTTTAACAAAGTGGTGAATTCTAAAGATTATGGTACGCAAGCCAATTACTACTTGGGTGTCATGAAGTATGAAGACAACAATTATCAAGAAGCCAATAAGTACTTTCAGCAACTAGAAAACGAGGACAAGTACAAAGAAAAACTGTCTTACTTCAAAGCGGATATGCAATTTAAAGCCGGCGAGTTTGACAAAGCTATCGAAGCGTCTTTGACGGCAATGCCAAATTCTACCGCTGCCGAAAAATCGGAATTAAATAAAATTATAGGCGAAAGTTATTTCAACTTAAAACAATACGATAAAGCGCTGCCGTATTTAAAAGAATACAAAGGCAAAAAAGGCAAATGGAGCAATACCGATTTTTACCAGTTGGGTTATGCGTATTACATGCAAAAAGATTATGAAAATGCCATTTTGCAATTCAATAAGATTATCGACGGGAAAGATTTTGTAGCCCAAAACGGTTATTACCATTTAGGGGAATGTTATTTCAAAACCGATAAAAAGCAACAAGCGTTGAATGCCTTCAAAAGCGCTTCGGAAATGGATTTTGATAAAGCTATACAAGAAGACGCCAATTTGAACTATGCCAAATTGAGTTACGAAATAGGAAACTCCTACCAATCGATTCCAGATGTATTGTCAACATTTTTAACGAAATATCCGAATTCGCCAAGTAAGATTGAAATCGAGACCTTGTTAATCAACTCATACATCACGTCGAAAAACTATAAAGATGCGTTACTCTTATTAGAGAAAAACAACACCGAAACCAACAAGCCGGCGTATCAAAAAGTAACGTTCTACCGCGGGATCGAATTGTACACCGACGGGAATTACCAAGAAGCCTTGGGTATGTTTAAAAAATCGGTGGCTACTTCAAGAAACGAAAAATTCACCGCGAGAGCTATGTTTTGGAAAGGTGAAACCGAATACGTGTTGGATAATTTCAACGAAGCGTTGTTGAGTTTCAAACAGTTTTTGGGTTATACAGCGGCTAAGGAAACGCCGGAATACAAAAACATCAACTACAATATTGCTTACGCTTATTTCAAGCAAAAAGAATACGAGCAAGCCGGAAATTATTTCCAAAGCTATATCGATACCAATAAAGACGATAAAGTTCGTTTGAATGATGCTTATCTGCGTTTGGGTGATTCTCGTTTTGTAACTTCCAAATATTGGCCGGCCATGGATGCTTATAATAAAGCGATTGATATGAAAGGCATCGACGCCGATTACGCTGCCTTTCAAAAAGCCTTGAGCTACGGATTTGTATCGCGCAACGACCGTAAAATTGAAGATTTCAATAAGTTTTTGCAAAATTTCAAATCTTCCAAATACCGTGATGATGCGTTGTTCGAATTAGGAAACACCTATGTAGCTGAAAACAAAACTGATTTGGCGGTAAAAACCTACGACCAATTGTTGTCCGAATTCAAAAATGGTTCCTTCGCTTCCAAAGCGGTATTGCGTCAGGGTTTGGTGTATTACAACGGACAGAAAGACGAGTTGGCTTTGGCCAAATTCAAAAAAGTGGCAGCCGATTATCCTAGAACGCCCGAAGCCTTAGAAGCGGTTTCAACGGCACGATTGATTTATATGGATAACGGAAAAGTGGATGAATATGCATCGTGGGTAAGAACACTTGATTTTGTGGAAGTATCCGATGCCGAGTTGGATAACGATACTTATGAAGCCGCCGAAAAACAATACTTGCAAAACAATACCAAACAAGCCATTTCGGGTTTGAGCAGTTATGTGTCGAAATTCCCGAACGGTATTCACGCCTTAAAAGCCAATTTCTACTTAGCACAATCCTATTATGCTGACGGTTTGGAAGCCAATGCGGTTGCGGGTTACGACTATGTCATCAGCAAAAGTCGAAGCGAATTTACCGAGCAATCCTTGGCGCGTTTGTGTGAGATTCATTTGAAGAAAAACGATTATACTAATGCCGTTCCGGTTTTAAAAAGATTGGAAACCGAAGCCGATTTTCCTCAAAACGTTACTTTCGCCCAAGCCAATTTAATGAGAGCGTATTACGAACAAAAAGATTACGCCAATGCCGTGGTTTATGCGGATAAAGTTTTGGCCAATCCTAAAACCGATAATAAAATTAAAAGTGATGCGCAAATTATCGTAGCCAGAGCGGCAATTCAAGTCAATGACGAAGCCAAAGCCCGAACCGCTTATGCCAAATTGTTAACCATTGCCAAAGGGGAATTAGCAGCCGAAGCGCTATACTATGAAGCCTATTTTAAACACAAAGACGGCAAGTTTGAAGATTCCAACAAAACCGTTCAAAAATTGGCCAAAGAATATTCAGGCTACAAATATTTCGGTGCCAAAGGCTTAGTGATTATGGCCAAAAACTATTATCAGTTGAAAGACAATTTTAGCGCAACATCGATCTTAGATAGTGTGATTAAGAATTTCACTGCTTATCCTGATGTAGTAGCCGAAGCCCAAACCGAATTGGATAGCATCAAAGGCGAAGCCGCTAAAACCAATTCTTCCGTAACCGAATAAACTTTTCTCTGAATCTTCGAGTTTCTCAATGAATCTCTGTGTAATTTTAAATTAGATATGAAACAAGTAAAATATATAGCAGCCATCCTTTTTGTAACCCAAATCGCTTTCGCCCAAAAGAAAGACGAAAACATCGGAACCGAAGTAGTCAACGTGGTTAAACCTTATACGCCAACTATTTCCGATGCCTTCAAGGTGAAAGAAACACCAAGTTTAGATGACGAGGAAACTTTGAAAAAAGAAAACATCAAGTACAATATTTTTTCTTTTCCGGTAGCGTCTACTTTTGCTCCGGCCAAAGGAAAAGCGGCCGGCGTGGATAAAGAACCACAGGAAAAAATCTTCAGCAATTACCTGACCTTAGCCGCCGGAAATTACGGTACAGCCAATGTCGAATTATTTGTAACGGAAAACGTGAGCAACACGGATTACTTTGGCGGTATGTTGCGCCACAGTTCTTCTCAAGGCGGTATCGATGGGGTATTTTTGGATGATAAGTTTATGAATACCGCTTTAGATTTAACTTACGGTTGTCGCACCAACACTATGAATTGGAGCGCCGATTTGGGGTACCAACACCAAATTTACAATTGGTATGGCTTTTATCCCGGAACGATTACACCGGCAACATTAGCCACTATTGATGAGCAACAAACCTATCACACTTTATATGTGGGCGGAAGATTAGGATTAAATAATGTGTTGAAAGAAAGTTCGGTAAAGTTTACCCGATTTTGGGATGCTTTCGGTTCGGCTGAAAATCGTTTTGTGGCCAAACCTTCATTGGAATTTGATATCGTAGAACAAAAAATCAAAGCCGATTTTGTGTTGGATTACCTGAGCGGTTCTTTTGAAAAAAATATGGTGGGCAATGCCGGATTGAAATACGGATTTACCAATGTGGGTTTTCAGCCTAGCATCAAAATTAAAAAAGACGATTTAACGGTAAATGCCGGAGTCGGATTTTTCTACAGTGCTGCTCAGGAACAAGGTGAGAGCAAGTTTTTTATCTATCCGCAAGTTACGGGTTCGTATAGAGTTGTAGGCGATTTGATGATTTTTTATGCCGGAATTGAAGGCGGACTAAAACAAAACACTTACCGTGAATTTGCTCAGGAAAATTTCTTTATGTCACCAACATTAGTAATAGCACCAACCGATCAAAAATACGATGTTTATTTGGGTTTAAAAGGGAAGTTGGCCAACAGCGTGAGTTATAACATTCGCGGTTCTTATTTAAACGAAGATAATCGAGCCCTTTTCAAAAGCAACGGCTACGAGGAATTGGTGGGTTTCGAAGGTTACCAATACGGAAACTCATTCAAAGTGGTTTACGACAAACTCAAAACAGTTAGCTTTTTTGGAGAATTGAAAGCGGATTTTTCAAAAAATGTAGCATTCGGAATAAACGGAACTTTCAGCAGTTATACCACCGATGTTGAAAACGAAGCTTGGAATTTACCCGGTTTGACTATTGGAACAAGTTTAGATGTTAACATCACCCAAAAATGGTATGCCGGCGCCAATTTGTTTTTTGTAGGCGAAAGAAAAGATTTTGCCCATTTTGCTTCTTTAACACAACCTACTTTTGATACGGAAGTAACCTTAGACAGCTTCCTCGATTTGAATGCGCATGTAGGGTACAAACACAGCGAACGATTGACTTTTTTCTTAAAAGGAAACAACTTGGCCAATCAAGATTACCAACGTTGGTTGCATTATCCGGTGCAAGGCATACAGGTTTTAGGAGGCGCGAGTTATAAATTTGATTTTTAATGAAAATTGCTAAGCATCTGAATATCTGAGCTAATCCTTAGAACCTTAGAACTTCAGTGCCTCAGTACCTAGCTAATGAAACAACAAATCCACCAATACTACAAACAACTAGTGCAAGACCGAATTGATGTCTTCCAAGACATGATTTCCGGCTTGACTGTTGATGCACAAAACGATGCCAAAGGTTCAGCCGGCGATAAACACGAAACGGCTTTGTCGATGATGCATTTGGAGCAGGAAAAACTCAATCATAAGTTGCAAGAAGTCTTAGCCCAAAAAGCCATATTGGATAAAATTGATACGACGGTTTTACATCAAAAAGTAGCCTTAGGCAGTTTGGTGCAATCCAATGGCATGTGGTTGTTTGTCAGCACTGCCTTGCCTAAAATTACGGTAGACGGTCAAACAGTTTTTGCCATTTCTCCACAGTCGCCATTAGGAACTAAGTTGATGGGCAATGGCGTAGGATATTCAACCGAAATCAATGGCAAACCTTATTTTATCGAAGCAGTAAACTGATTTTTTTAATCGAATTTGGCCTTTTTATAACTTATTGCTTTTAAATTCTCTTTTATTTTCTTTTTATAATTACAATTTATAACTGATTTCAGATTATTGATTTATTTTTTAATGGTAAAAAATGACTTTTGCTTCATCAAATAAACAAAAGAATAAAAAGTTATGTGCGGAATTGTATGCGCCTTTGAATTAAAGCAAAAATCAGAAACCTTAAGACCACAAGTCTTGGAAATGTCGAAAATCATCCGCCATCGCGGTCCGGATTGGAGCGGTATTTTCAGTAACGATAAAGCCATTTTGGCACACGAAAGATTAGCTATAGTAGATCCGACTTCGGGCAAACAACCATTGTTCAGTAAAGATGGGCAGTTGGTTTTAGCAGCCAACGGAGAAATATACAACCACCGCGTTTTGCGCGAACAGTTTGAAGGCAAATACGAGTTCCAAACCCAAAGTGATTGTGAAGTCATTTTGGCTCTTTATAAAGAAAAAGGACCTCATTTTATAGACGAAATGAACGGGATTTTCGGTTTCGCCTTATATGATGTGGAAAAAGATGAGTATTTCATCGCTCGTGACCATATGGGAATCATCCCGTTGTATATGGGTTGGGATCAATTTGGGACTTTTTATGTGGCTTCCGAATTGAAAGCCTTGGAAGGCTATTGTACCAAAATCGAGTTGTTTCCGCCCGGCCATTATATGTCGAGTAAAGACGGTGAATTGGTGCAATGGTACCAAAGAGAATGGACCGATTTCGAAGCGGTTAAAGAAAACGAAACCAGTATCCAAGAAATCAGAACTGCCTTGGAAGCTGCTGTTCATAGACAGTTGATGAGTGACGTGCCTTACGGCGTATTGTTGTCGGGCGGATTGGATTCTTCCATTACTTCGGCCATAGCCAAAAAGTTTGCCCAAAAGCGAATCGAATCCGGCGATATGGTTGATGCTTGGTATCCGCAATTGCATTCGTTTGCCGTTGGCTTAGAAGGTTCACCCGATTTGGCCGCAGCCCGAAAAGTAGCCGATCATTTGGGAACCATTCACCACGAAATCAAATTCACCATACAAGAAGGCTTAGATGCCGTGCGCGATGTGATTTACAATATAGAAACTTATGATGTGACGACTATCCGAGCTTCCACGCCTATGTATTTAATGGCAAGAGTTATCAAATCGATGGGGATTAAAATGGTGCTTTCCGGTGAAGGTTCGGACGAATTGTTTGGCGGTTATTTGTACTTTCACAAAGCGCCGAATGCTAAAGAGTTTCACGAAGAAACCGTGCGTAAATTAAGCAAACTTCACATGTACGATTGCTTGCGTGCCAACAAAAGTTTAGCGGCTTGGGGTATCGAAGGTCGTGTGCCGTTTTTGGATAAAGAGTTTATGGATGTGGCGATGCGAATCAACCCACAAGATAAAATGATTAATGGTGAACGCATGGAGAAATGGGTATTGCGCAAAGCCTTTGAAGACATGTTGCCGGAAAGCGTAGCTTGGCGACAAAAAGAACAATTCAGTGATGGCGTAGGCTACAGTTGGATTGATACTTTGAAAGCGATGGTAGCTCAGGAAATTACCGATGAGCAATTGGCCAACGCCAAATACAAGTTCCCGATACAAACGCCAACATCTAAAGAAGAATATTATTATCGTTCCATTTTTAACGAGCATTTTCCAAGCGATACAGCCGCTTTAAGCGTACCTCAAGAAGCTAGTGTGGCTTGTAGTACGAAAGTAGCTTTAGAATGGGATGAAGCCTTTAAAAACTTAAATGATCCGTCGGGCAGAGCCGTGGCTAATGTACACGAAGAAGCCTACATAAAAGCATAATCGTCTTTTTTCTGTGAGAGAAATGAGTGCGTAAAGTAAAGTCGAGTTCTCAAACTTGATTGAATTGAAGTTTAGTTTGTTTGTTAGAAAAACGTCTGTCAATTTCGGCAGGCGTTTTTTGTTGAAATCAGGTCAAAAATGTTAATAACTTAAAGGTTTTAAACCCTTTTTTCAATAGGAAATCCTATGTGTTTTTATATATTTGCGTGTTAGACAAAAAATACATTTTTTACGATAAAATTATATGAGCGACGAGATTAAAAAGAACAATTATTCGGCCGATAGTATTCAGGCGTTAGAAGGAATGGAGCACGTTAGAATGCGTCCTTCCATGTACATTGGAGATACCGGAGTTAGAGGTTTGCATCACTTGGTTTATGAGGTGGTGGACAACTCTATCGATGAGGCTTTGGCTGGGCATTGTGATACTATTAGTGTAATTATTAATGAAGACAATTCCATAACGGTTGAAGATAACGGTCGTGGGATTCCGGTAGACATGCACAAAAAAGAAGGCGTGTCGGCTTTAGAAGTTGTTATGACCAAGATTGGAGCCGGAGGTAAATTCGATAAAGATTCCTATAAAGTTTCCGGAGGTTTACACGGGGTTGGAGTATCTTGTGTTAACGCCTTGTCTGACCATTTAAGAGCTACTGTTTTCCGTGATGGCAAAATATACGAGCAAGAGTATGAAAGAGGAAAATCTTTATATCCGGTAAAACAAATTGGCGAAACAGACAAAAGAGGAACTACGGTTACTTTTAAGCCGGATGCTACTATTTTTACCCAAACCTTAGAGTATTCTTATGATACTTTAGCAGCTCGTATGCGTGAGTTGTCGTTTTTGAATAAAGGGATTACCATTACTTTAACCGATAAACGACATACCAAAGAAAACGGTGATTTTGAAGGGGAAGTTTTTCATTCTAAAGAAGGTTTAAAAGAGTTCGTTAAGTTTTTAGACGGTAACAGAATTCCTATCATTGGTCATGTGATTTCCATGGAAAATGAAAAAGGGGAAATTCCGGTAGAAGTAGCTTTGATTTACAACGAAAGTTATTCTGAAAATATTTTCTCTTATGTGAATAATATTAATACTCACGAAGGAGGAACGCACTTACAAGGTTTCCGTATGGGGTTAACTCGTACGTTGAAAAAATATGCCGATGCTTCCGGTTTGTTGGAAAAATTGAAGTTTGAAATTTCAGGCGATGACTTCCGTGAAGGGTTAACTGCGATTATTTCGGTAAAAGTGGCTGAACCTCAGTTTGAAGGTCAAACCAAAACCAAATTGGGTAACAGAGAAGTAGTATCTCCTGTTTCTCAAGCGGTAGCCGAAATGTTGGAAAACTATTTGGAAGAAAATCCGAATGACGCCAAAATCATAGTACAAAAAGTAATCTTAGCGGCTCAGGCACGTCATGCTGCCAAAAAAGCACGTGAAATGGTACAACGCAAAACCGTTTTAGGCGGTGGCGGTTTACCGGGTAAATTATCGGATTGTTCCGAGCAAGATCCGGCCAGATGTGAAATTTTCTTCGTTGAGGGAGATTCCGCAGGTGGAACGGCTAAACAAGGTCGTGATCGTAATTTCCAAGCGATTATGCCATTGCGTGGAAAGATTTTGAATGTGGAAAAAGCGATGCACCATAAAGTGTTTGAAAACGAAGAGATTCGCAATATTTTCACCGCTTTAGGAGTAACCATCGGAACCGAAGAAGACAGCAAAGCCTTGAATATTGAAAAATTAAGATACCACAAAGTAGTCATCATGTGTGATGCCGACGTGGATGGTAGCCACATTGCTACTTTAATCTTGACCTTCTTTTTCCGTTTCATGCGCGAGTTGATTGAAAACGGGCATGTTTACATTGCGACTCCGCCATTGTATTTGGTTAAAAAAGGCAACAAAAAAGAATATGCTTGGAATGATGACCAACGCGACTTAGCCAACGAGAAAATGGGCGGAAGCGCCACAATTCAACGCTACAAAGGTTTGGGAGAGATGAATGCTGAGCAGTTGTGGGAAACTACGATGAATCCGGAGTTCAGAACCTTGCGTCAGGTTACGATTGACAGTTTGGCTGAAGCCGACAGAATCTTCTCGATGTTAATGGGCGATGAGGTTCCACCACGTAGAGAGTTTATTGAGAAAAATGCGGTTTATGCTAAAATCGATGCGTAACTAGCCCCGATTGAAGTGGAAATCCTTTTTTGGTTTGTTCACAAACCAAAAAAGATTGCAGCGTAAAGCGGGAATAGCTTCAAAAAAATAAAAAGAAACAACAAATTATATACAAAATGAAAGTTACTATTGTAGGAGCAGGAAACGTTGGAGCCACTTGTGCCGATGCGATTGCTTACAGAAGAATTGCCAGCGAAATTGTGTTGGTAGATATCAGAGAAGGTTTTGCAGAAGGAAAAGCGTTAGACATTACGCAAACCCAAACCACTTTAGGGTTCAATACCAAAGTAATCGGCAGTACGAATGATTACACCAAAACGGCCGGAAGTGATGTGGTGGTAATCACCTCGGGAGTACCGAGAAAACCGGGAATGACTCGTGAGGAGTTGATCGGAATCAATGCCGGAATTGTAAAAGGTGTGGCGGAAAGTTTATTACAACATTCTCCAAATGCCATTTTTGTAATTGTATCTAATCCAATGGATACCATGACTTATTTGGCATATAAATCGTTAGGATTGCCTAAAAACAGAATCATCGGAATGGGTGGAACGTTAGACAGCTCTCGTTTCAAAACCTATTTGTCGTTGGCTCTAGACAAGCCGGCGAATGATATCCAAGGAATGGTTATTGGTGGACACGGAGATACTACCATGATTCCGTTAACCCGATTGGCCTCTTACAACGGTGTGCCGGTTTCTCAGTTTTTGTCTGAAGAAGCTTTGGCTAAAGTGGCAGCAGACACTATGGTTGGCGGCGCTACTTTAACCGCTTTATTAGGAACTTCTGCTTGGTATGCGCCTGGTGCTTCAGTAGCGTATTTGGTAGATGCTATTTTAAACGACCAACATAAAATGATTCCGTGTTCGGTGTTTTTAGAAGGCGAGTACGGTCAGAGTGATATTTGTATCGGAGTGCCTTGTATCATCGGCAAAAACGGTGTGGAGCAAATTGTGGATATCCACTTGAATGAGTCTGAAAAAGCATTATTCGCTAAGAGTGCCGATGCCGTTCGCAACATGAACAACGATTTAAAATCGCATTTAGGATAATATATTAAGGTATGATAAAAAAGAGACTGCAAACTTTGCAGTCTTTTTTTTGATATTAATGGTGAAAATATTGGTTAATCTTATCGATAATTATATATTTGCACGTTTCATAAAAAAGGGGATAATTGTAAATCTGAGGCTTTATTTGGTAAAGTTTTGAATTTCAGGGGTTTTAATTTTTGTGAAAGCAAGAAAAAAACAAAGAATTAATTAATTTTTAGTAATAATGCAGAATAAAGGACTAGTTAAGTTTTTCGCAATTTTATTTGCTTTGGTAAGTATTTACCAATTATCGTTCACTTTTGTAGCCAATAAAGTAAAAAGTGACGCCAAAACATTTGCGGGAGGAAATCCTGAGAAAGAAGTTAAATACCTTGACTCGATAGGCAAGGAAAAAGTATTTCTTGATTTCTTTACTTACAATGAAGTAAAAGACAAACAAATCAATAAAGGTTTGGACTTGGAAGGCGGAATTAACGTAATTCTTCAAATCTCTGTTAAGGACGTTTTGAAGCAATTATCAAACAATTCTAAAAATCCGGTTTTCAACAAAGCCTTAGAAGATGCAACGGCAAACCAACAAGGGAACCAATCTTATTTGGATGCGTTTTTTGAAGCTTTCGATGCTAACAAAGGAACGACCAAATTGGCTTCTCCAGATATTTTCGCCAATAGAAATTTTGACGATCAAGAGTTGAACTTTAATTCAACTGATGAGCAAGTTAAAAAAGTATTGCGCAGAAAAGTTGACGAGTCGGTAGAATCTGCTTTTGGTGTATTGAGAAGTCGTATCGATAAATTTGGGGTAACCCAACCAAACATTGCCAAATTAGGACAAACCGGTAGAATCTTAATCGAGTTACCTGGTGCTAAAGATGTTGATCGTATCAAAAAATTAGTGTCAAGCAAAGCGGAATTAGAGTTTTGGGAAGCTTTCAAAGCAGAAGAATTTGGCGGGTTTTTACAACAAGCCAACGAAGCTTTAAAAGCAACTGTTAAAACTACTGAAAAAGCAGAAGCCGTTAAAGCTGAAGATTCATTGACCAAATTGTTAACCGATAAAGACAATGACACAGCAGCCGCTAAAAAAGGCAACAATCCATTGTTTGACAAATTTGTTTCTATTGGTGGCGGTCCGATCTTAGCGATTGTAAATACTAAAGATACTGCTGCGGTTAGTGGTTATTTGAAGCGATCTGAAATTCGTTCTTTATTACCGGGTGACAAACGTTTTGCCAAATTCGTTTGGGGAAAACCGACAACAGTTACCGATGAGAAAACGAAAAAAGAAACGGAAACCGTTGAATTATATGCTTTAAAAGGCAATAAAGACGATTTAGCTCCATTAAGCGGAGGTGTTATTGTTGACGCCAGAGATACTTTTGACCAAATGGGTAAACCGGCCGTTTCTATGCAAATGAATGGTGCCGGATCAAAAGAATGGGAAAAATTAACCGGAAATGCTTACACTCAGAAAAGTGCTATTGCGATTGCTTTAGATAATGTAGTGTATTCTGCACCGGGTGTAACTACCGGACCAATTGCCGGAGGTAGATCTGAAATCACAGGTAGCTTCAATGTAGCTGAAACCAAAGATTTAGCTAACGTATTAAGAGCTGGTAAATTACCGGCTACAGCAGAAATTATCCAATCTGAAATTGTTGGACCTTCCTTAGGACAAAAAGCCATTGATGCCGGTACGATTTCCTCAGTAGTAGGATTCTTATTGGTTTGTTTGTGGATGATGTTCTATTACGGTAGAGCCGGATGGTATGCTAACGTTGCTTTGTTAGTGAACTTGTTATTCTTATTCGGAATCTTAGCCAGTTTAGGTGCCGTATTGACTTTGCCGGGTATCGCCGGTATCGTGTTAACGTTAGGAACTGCGGTAGATGCCAACATTATTATATATGAAAGAGCCAAAGAAGAACTACGAGATGGTAAGTCGTTGGCCGATGCGGTAAAAACCTCTTACGGTTGGAAAGGTGCTATGCGATCTATTATTGATGCGAACGTGACTCACGTGTTAACCGGAGCTATTTTATTTATCTTCGGAACCGGACCAATCCAAGGATTTGCTACTACTTTATTGATCGGTATATTCACTTCGTTATTCACCTCTATCTTTATCGCCAGAATCTTTATTGATAAAGACATAGCTAAAAACAGAAGTCTAACTTTCACCACTCCAATCACTAAAAACTGGTTTACCGGTTTCCACTTTGATTTCATCGGCATTAAGAAAATTTCATACGTATTCTCTACTTTAGTAGTTGTAGTAAGTTGTATTTCTTTTTACTTTAACGGATTAGATGAAGGTGTTGATTTTGTGGGTGGAAGAACATTCCAAGTAAAATTTGACAAACCGGTTGAGCCTACTCAAGTTTCAGAAGAATTATCTGCTGCTTTTGGGGTAACTGTTGAAGCTAAAGTATTTGGAGAAGATGATCAGTTGAAAGTGACTACCAAATACAAAATCAAAGAAGACGGTGTTGAAGTAGATAAAGAAGTAAACGAATTGTTATTCAATACTTTGAAGAAATACTATAACGGTAACATTACTTATGACAACTTTATTAATACTTATGACGGAAAACAAGTAGGTGTTTTACAAGCTTCAAAAGTAGGTGCTGCTATTTCTGCTGATATCAAAACCAACTCTTTCTGGGCTGTTATCGGTGCTATGTTGGTAGTTGGATTGTACTTGGTAATTTCATTCCGCAGATGGCAATATTCATTAGGAGCGATTGCGGCGGTTTTACACGATGTTATTTTCGTTTTAGGATTGTACTCGTTATTATACAAATACATGCCGTTCCATATGGAAATGGATCAGCACTTTATTGCGGCTATCTTAACGGTAATCGGTTACTCAATGAACGATACAGTAATTGTATTCGACAGGGTTCGTGAGTTCTTAGCCGGAAACATTAAAGGTTCGTTTAAAGACGTAGTTAATGCCTCAATTAACACCACACTTTCCAGAACCATCAACACTTCCTTAACCATGATTATTGTATTGTTGATTATGTTCATCTTTGGTGGGGAATCAATTCGAGGATTTATCTTTGCAATGTTGGTGGGAATCATTGTAGGAACTTATTCTTCCTTATTCATTGCAACACCAATCTTAGTAGACAGTGTAAGCAAAAAAGACATCGAAGAAATCGAAAGTCGTCACAAAGGAGAACAAGCTTAGTCTTTTCTCATGAAATAAAAAAAGGGTTGTCACAATGACAACCCTTTTTTTTGCGTTTTACTTTTTTAAGATATCTTTTAAAACTGCCTTGTTAGAATAATTAATGACTTCTAAAGTAATAGGCTCATTCACTTTGTTTTTCCCTTCAATAACATAAATTTTTCCGCCTTTAAAGGGTTTATTGCTATTGTCAAAGTCTACATCGCCATGCGTTAGTATTGCTCTGATGTCGGCGGTATCAACCCATTTCTCCTTTAGTTTTTGGGTTGCCAAGCTGTCGTATTGAAAAGGTTTGTTCCGAAGGTCGTTCAGTACTCTGGCATTGGGGAAATAATTACATCGGGTATCTTTTCCGCTCCAAATTAAGACCACAAAAAACATTCCGATACTAAAGCCTACCAAATAGTAAGCAAATCGTTGATAAAACTTCATAATTGATTCTTTTCAGCAAAAGTAATCAATGTTAGAGTTACAGTAAAAAAGGAAGCAGATTATTTTAAAAGACAATCAGGTTAATGTCATTATCCGGTAAATTAAACCAATCGCCTATGGCTTTGTTCGTCAATATACCATGGTAAAGGTAAACCCCGTTTTTAAGTCCTTTATTGCAACGAATAGCGCTTTCCAATCCGCCGTCTTCGGCAATTTGCAGTAAGTAAGGTGTAATGATGTTACTAATGGATAAAGAAGCCGTTTTAGAATAACGTGATGGAATATTCGGAACGCAGTAATGGATTACATTGTTTTTAATGAAAGTCGGCGATTCGTGCGTGGTTACTTCTGAAGTTTCAAAACAACCACCGGTATCAATGCTTACATCTACTATAACTGCGCCTTTTTTCATGTGCTCTACCATGGTTTCAGTAACTACCACCGGACAACGGTCTTTGCCGCGCATGGCACCAATAGCCACGTCACATCTTCTCAAAGCTTTGAGCAACGATTTGGGTTGTATGGTAGAGGTGAAGATTCTTTGGTTCAAATTATTTTGCAAACGGCGCAATTTGGTAATAGAGTTGTCAAAGACTTTTACATTGGCTCCCAAACCTAAAGCTGTTTTGGCGGCAAATTCTCCAACAGTGCCGGCGCCTAAAATTACCACATCAGTGGGTGGCACTCCGGTTATGTTGCCTAGTAGCAAACCTTTCCCAAATTCATTGTTGATCATCAATTCAGCCGCAATTAGTACAGAAGCGGTACCGGCAATTTCGCTCAACGATTTTACAGCAGGATAAGAGCCATCTTCATCTTTGATGTATTCGAAGGCTAAAGCAGTAACTTTTTTCTTGGATAAAGCTTCGAAGTATTCTTTTTTTCGAGTTTTTAACTGTATGGCCGAAATGACAATAGTATTCTGATTGACCAACCCGATTTCTTCCATAGTTAAGGGTTCAACTTTCAGTATCATAGGACAACTTAACACTTTCTTAGTGTCGTTGGTAATGATAGCACCGGCATCACTAAATTCCTTATCGGTATAACTCGAACTCAATCCGGCTCCGGCTTCGATCATGACTTTATGTCCATGCGAAGTCAATGAATTTACCGCATCCGGTGTCAAGCAAATGCGTCTTTCTTGATATGAGGTTTCTTTAGGTATCCCAATAAAAAGCTCGCTCTTGTGGCGAAAGACTTCTAATTTCTCCTCTTGAGGGAGTAATTGTTGCTTGGTGAATGGGGTTAAAGACATAATCAGCAATTGAATTTAGTTCGAAAGTACGAAAAAAAAATCAATGCCAATTTCAAAAATCAATATCAATAGTAATAAAATAATTTACTTTGTCATTGCCGTTGTCAACTCAGTCTCAAAATTCTTTTGCCGTCAGGAGCGGAAGTCATGGCTATGGTAGAATAGTTATCAGGAAGTAAATTCGGAATCTTTTCGGCCCATTCAATAAAACACCAATGTCCGGAATACAAGTATTCATCAATACCCATATCTAAAGCTTCGGCTTCCGATTTTAATCGGTACACATCGAAATGATAAACGTTTTGTTGGTCATTGGTTTGGTATTCGTTGACCAAAGAAAAAGTCGGACTACTCGTAGTGTCATTTACACCTAACACTTTGGAAAGTGCTTTAATCAAAGTGGTTTTACCAACGCCCATTTGACCGTTAAAAACAATGACTTTATGCGGGTTTTCGGCTATGATTTTTTCAGCCACTTCTTGTAATTCGTTTATTGAAAATATGATTTCCATAGGTAACAGTAATTAGTAATTAGTGAATAGTAATTAGTAAAACTGCTAATCACTAATTACTATTCACTAATCACTTCTTTTATTTAGGGTTAAACACTAAAAACGGTACAATCATTTCTTCTAACGAAATACCGCCGTGTTGGTAGGTATTTCGGTAGTAACTTACATAATGATTGTAGTTGTTTACATAGGCCAAAAATAAATCATTCTTGGCAAAGATGTAAGAGCTGCTCATGTTTATTGTCGGCAAGCCAATTTTTTTAGGATCTTTTACGGCATAAACGTCTTTGTCTTCATAAGTCAAACTGCGACCGGTTTTATAGCGCAAGTTCAAACTGGTGTTTTTATCGCCTATCACTTTTGATGGATTCTTCACATTGATAGTGCCGTGATCGGTGGTAATGATTAGCTTAAAGCCCAATTTTTGCGCCTGTTGGATGATTTCCAACAACGGTGAATTTTTAAACCAACTCAAAGTTAGGGATCGATACGCTTTGTCATCGGATGCCAATTCTTTTACTACATCCATTTCGGTTTTGGCGTGTGACAGCATATCGACAAAATTGTAAACTATGGTTACAAGTTGGTTGTCCTTCAGCGCTTTAAAGTTGTCTGCCAATTTTTTTCCGCCGGCTAAATTGGTAATCTTAAAATAATCTTGTTTGATGTTTAGTCCTAAACGTTTTAAATGCGCGGTTAGGAAGTCGGCTTCATGCAGGTTTTTGCCGCCTTCATCAATGTCATTTTTCCAATATTGCGGAAATTGTTTTTCCATTTCTAATGGTGTTAAGCCCGAGAAAATGGAATTTCTGGCGTATTGCGTAGCCGTTGGTAAACTGGCGTAATACGGGATTTCTTTTTCCAATTTATAATGATTGCCCACCACACTTTCCATCGCTTTCCATTGGTCATAGCGCAAATTATCAATCACCACAAACAAAACCGGCTTGTCTTTTTTAACCAATTCAGGAACGACTAATTCTCTGAAAAGCGTGTGCGATTGTATGGGTTTGTCGGCCTTAGGTTCGAACCAACTTTCATAATTGCGTTCAATAAATTTTCCGAATTGCATGTTGGCTTCGACTTTCTGACTTTCCAATATTTCAAACATACTTTGGTCGTTGATGTTTTCCAACTCCAATTCCCAAAACAATAGCTTTTTGTACAATTCCACCCAATCTTCATAGCTGTTAACCATGGACAATTCCATCGCTATTTTGCGGAATTCCTTTTGATAATCTAAAGTGGTTTTTTCCGAAATTAATCTCGAGTGGTCGAGGTTTTTTTTCAAGCTCAACAAAATCTGGTTCGGATTAACCGGTTTAATCAAATAATCGGCAATCTTAGAGCCAATGGCTTCTTCCATAATGTATTCTTCCTCACTCTTGGTAATCATAATGACCGGTGTGGAGGATTTTTTCTCTTTCATTTCCGACAAGGTTTCCAAACCACTCATACCGGGCATATTTTCATCTAAAAAAACAATGTCAAAATTACCTTCTTCATAAGCATCTATGGCGTCTCGACCATTGTTGTATGTGGTAACCTGGTAGTTTTTGCTTTCTAGAAATAGGATATGTGGCTTGAGCAAATCAATCTCGTCATCCACCCAAAGTATTTTGATTTTGTCCATATGGCGTAGTTATTTTGGTGCAAATTACTATTTATAAAACGCAGTAGTATTAAAATTATTATAAAATAGTGAAATCTTTTTTTAAGCCATATCCAATAAAAAAAGTGCTACTAATAGCAGCACTTTAAATACAATAATAACAAGTTATTTGTTCTTACAAGTGTTGATTCCTAATAAGGGATAAAGCGGACAGAAGCTAACCAAACTGGTTAATAAAAATACAACTCCAAAAGCTAACAACACATAACCTAAAGTGCCGCTAACCGTTCCGGTAAAATACAGATAAGCAAAAACTGCCGCTAAAACGACTCTGATGCCTCGATCCAAAGTGCCCATGTTTTTTTTCATAATTATATATTTAGTTGGTTAATAGTTATTAAGTAAAGGTAAAAGTAAAAACATTTAATTTTACAAGGAATGATTTTTATCATGTCCTTTTTTTAGTCGAAATTTACAAAACCAAAATTCAATCAACATGTTAGAATTACTAAAAGAAAGTTACGGTTTTGTTTTTGAAGAAGCACTTCTCGAGGAAATTGCACAAGTGTCTCAGCTAAGAGCATTTGAAGAAGGTGATGTTTTGATTGATTTTGGCGATTATATTAAATTTATGCCTTTGCTCATTTCGGGCGCGATTAAAATTCTTCGGGAAGATTTTGACGAAGGCGAATTGTTGTTGTATTTCTTGGAAAAAGGCGATACTTGTGCCATGACCATGGCTTGTTGTTTGGGCGAAACCAAAAGCGAAATTCGAGCCGTAGCCGAAAATAAAGGCGAGGTAATCATGATTCCGGTAGCCAAAATGGAAGAATGGCTGGGCAAATATAAAAGTTGGCGAAATTATGTATTCAACAGCTACAATAGCCGTTTAAAAGAAATGCTAATGGCAATCGATAATTTAGCCTTCATGAATATGGATGAAAGGCTTTACAATTATTTAATGGATAAAGCGCAAATCAACAAATCCAATTCTGTTCAAAATACCCATCAGGAAATAGCTTATGATTTGCACACTTCTCGTGTGGTGATTTCTCGCCTGCTTAAAGCTTTAGAAAACGAAGGTAAAATCAAATTGCATCGCGCTTCGATAGAATTGATAAAGCCCTAAAGTTTTTGTGTAACTTTTGATACTTACAACGGTTGTTTTTAGTTTTACTTTTGTCTCACCCTGAATGATAATTATCATTTCAATACCAATTTTGATTGGATACATTTGGAGGAAAATCGACAACCATGAAATTAGAACAAATTTATACCGGATGTTTGGCTCATGCAGCCTATTATTTAGAATCCAACGGAGAAGCCGCTATTTTTGATCCGTTACGCGAAGTACAACCTTACATTGACCGCGCCCGGAAGGACAACGCTCAAATCAAATACGTTTTTGAAACGCATTTCCACGCCGATTTTGTTTCGGGACATTTGGATTTAGCCCAAAAAGAAAACGCCATTATAGTATACGGACCAACCGCCAAACCTGGTTTTGAAGCTTTAATAGCCGAAGACAATCAGGTTTTTGAAGTCGGCAATTGCAAAGTCAAAGCTATTCACACGCCCGGCCATACTATGGAAAGTACTACCTATTTGGTGATAGATGAAAACGGAAAAGAACACGGGATTATTACCGGAGATACTTTGTTTATAGGTGATGTTGGTCGACCGGATTTGGCCCAACATGTGGTGGCCGATTTAACTCAGGACAAACTAGCGAGATTGCTTTACCATTCACTTCACGAAAAAATCATGCCTTTGTCTGATGATTTAATTGTTTATCCGAATCACGGTGCCGGAAGTGCCTGTGGTAAAATGATGAGCAAAGAAACCACCGATACTTTAGGCAATCAAAAAAGGACCAATTATGCTTTAAATCCAAAGCTAACTGAAGATGATTTTGTTTTGGCATTATTAACCGGATTGACCACACCGCCGGCATATTTTCCTAAGAATGTTTTAATGAATATTCAAGGCTATGAAAGCTTAGAAAATGTGATGCACCGCGGTCAAAAATCCTATGATGCCAAGTCGTTTGAAATAGTAGCCAATGAAACACAAGCCTTAATTTTAGACACCCGAAAAGCTTCTGATTTTGCAGAAGGCTTTATTCCAAATAGCATTAACATTGGTTTGGAAAGTAATTTTGCCATGTGGGTTGGCGAATTGATCCCCGATTTACAACAAGAAATTCTTTTGGTAGCCGAAAACCATGAAAAAGTCCAAGAAGCCATCATCCGATTGTCAAGAGTGGGTTACGATCATGCCATTGGCTATTTGGAAGGCGGATTTCAAGCTTGGGTGAATGCCGGAAAAGAGGTTGATACGGTCAAAAGAATCAGTGCCAAAGAATTGGAAAATTTGGAGGAAATTCATGCCACGCCTATCATCGATGTTAGAAAGAAAAGCGAATATGATTCGGAGCATTTGGTAAACGCCATCAATATTCCTTTAAATGAAATCAATCTGCATTTGTCTGAGTTTCCCAAAGACCAACACTTTGTATTGCATTGCGCCGGCGGTTATCGCAGTATGATTGCGGCCTCTATTTTAAAACAAAGAGGGTTTGAAAATTTTGTGGATGTAATAGGTGGTTTTAATGAAATCAAAATGACTAACTTGCCCATTACCAATTACGTTTGTCCAACTACTTTATTATAAATTTTTGTCATGAAAAGAATACTGTTTTCCCAATGGCACCTGATGCGCTATTTCCGATTAGCGTTGGCCTTGTTTTTGTTTTTTCAAGCTTATGAAACAAAACAATGGTTTTTCATTGTCTTTGGTATTTTCTTTTTGTTTCAGGCGATTTTCAATATGGGTTGTGGCCCAAATGGCTGTCAGGTAAATTATAAAAATCAAAAAGATGAACAGTAGTTTTGATCAAATCATCCAATCCGAGAAACCGGTTTTAATTGATTTTTATGCCACTTGGTGCGGACCGTGTCAAATGCTCGGGCCTATCTTAAAAGAGGTAAAAGACAGTTTAGGTGACAGGGTTTCTATCATTAAAGTAGATGTAGATAAAAACCAAGAATTGGCCGCTATGCAGCAAGTTCGAGGTGTGCCTACTATGATGTTATATCAAAACGGAACACAACTTTGGCGTCAATCCGGAGTGTTATCCAAAGCCGAAATCATCAAAACAATCCTTGAAAAAATAAAGTAATGTCAAAAAAAGCTGTTTTAATTACCACTTTGGGCATCCTAATCGGGGCTGTTGGCGGTTATGCTTATTTTTATTTTATCGGTTGTGCCGGAGGTACTTGTGCTATTACTTCCAAGCCATTGAATTCTACTTTATACGGTGGTTTAATGGGCGGATTGTTGTTTAATATTTTGGTGCCAAAACCAAAGCAAGAAAAATAATTGTAGTTTCGAAGCTTGATTCTTAAGTTAGTTTTAAGCTAAAATTTTGTCTGTCAATGTTTTTATGTATTACATTTGATAACAGTTAAATAGATTAATCCCTTAAATAAATTATAAAAGATGAAAAAATTAGTTTCCGCATTTGCCGCAGTAGCACTTTTGTTTGCTATGAATGTTAACGCCAACAATGGTGAGCCAAAACAAAAAAAGAAAAAAGCAAAAACTGAAAAGTCTTGCTCAACGGAAGAGAAAAAAGAATGCAGCACTGAAAAAAAAGCCGGATGTTGCGCTTCTAAAAAAGCAGAAGATAAAAAAGCATAATTTAAAGTTTACAACTTGCTAAACGTCTCCCATTCGGAGGCGTTTTTTTATGTAACAAATGTGGCAAAACAATTGGTTTAGAATCAATAGTTTTGGAAAAATATTCTCAACATGAAAGCTCTTTTTTCTTTTTGGTTGTTAGCTTTGACTTATGCAACTTTTTCACAATCCACTTTTGATTACCAAGTACAACTCAACCCGATTACCATTGCCAATTTTCCCGGAATCCATTCGTATGCTTTTGGTCAATCCAATGGTAAATGGCTAATAATAGGCGGAAGACTCGACGGAATACATGCGCGTCAGCCTTTTAATGCTTTTCCGGCATCAAATAATAATACTACTATTTATGTTGTTGACGTGGTAACGAATCAGTTTTGGTCGGCTTCTGTTAATACCTTACCAACGTCTTTAAAAGAGCAATTACAAGCTACAAATTTGAACTTTTATCAAGATAATGACACGCTTTATATAATTGGCGGTTACGCTTTTTCTGCCACGGCCAACGATCATATTACCTTTGATAAATTGACTTCAATAAACGTTTCGGGTTTGATTAATTCGGTAATCAATGGAACGGCAATTGCCTCTCATTTCAAGCAAATGACTAATCCCAACTTTGCGATTACCGGCGGTCAATTAGGCAAAATAAACAATACGTTTTATTTGATTGGCGGACACCGTTTTGACGGAAGATATAATCCGATGAACAATCCAACGTTTACCCAAACCTATTCCAATCAAATCAGAAAATTTTCCATCGATAATTCAGGTACACAATTAAGTATTTCCAATTACGAAGCCATTACCGATGCGGTTCATTTGCACCGAAGAGATTACAATCTGCTCCCACAAATTTTCCCCGATGGTTCGCAAGGGTACACGATTTCGTCGGGCGTATTTCAAATCAATGTCGATTTACCGTTTTTGTATCCCGTTGATATCAAACCCGAAGGCTATTTTCCGCAAACGACTTTTAATCAATATTTGAGCAATTACCACAGTGCAAAAGTTAGCTTTTACGATGCTACAGATAATAACATGCACAACCTCTTTTTTGGTGGCATCAGTCAATATTATTACAACGGAACCACTTTGGTGCAAGACAACAATGTCCCATTTGTCAATACCATTAGCCGAACAACAAGATTCGCCGATGGTTCTTTCCAGGAATACCAACTGCCTGAAACCATGCCGGCTTTAAAAGGCGCGAGTGCCGAATTTATTCCGAACAAATCACTACCGCATTACAGTAACGAAGTCATAAAACTGAGTGAAATTACCGCAAATGAATTTGTAATCGGGCATATCGTTGGCGGATTGACCAGTCCGAGTGCGAATCCGTTTTCAGTCAATAATACTTCAACCACTGCTGCCAATGCCACTATTTATGAAGTGAAATTGATTAAAAATCTTCCTTTAGGTGTTCAACCCATAGAAGGTAAAAACCCTTTTTCAATGACGGTTTCACCAAATCCAACAGACAGCAGTACTGTGAGAATCAATTTCAAAATGGCTTATGCAACGACCATTGATTATTTTGTATCTACTATGGACGGTAAAATTGTTTTAGACGGTGAAATTGAAGATATTACGCAAGGCGATAATAGTATGAATTTCGAACTGGATGGAATTTCCAATCAAACGGTAATCATCACTTTTATATTCGATAATAAGTTTTATGTTTCTCAAAAAGTGATTGTAAAATAAATCAAATCAATACCACTGTTTTTTTGAGTGCCTGAGGAATCAGGCATTTTTTTATACCCAATTACCTCTGTAACAATTGTAACTGTGCACGCTTTTTCCCAGCTGTATTTTTGCTTCATAATTCAGATAAACATTATGAAGATGAGCAAACTATTAGTAACCACAGGATTTTTATTCTTATCCATTTTAGGATTCAGTCAAGACACGTTGACCATTTCTAAAAGCGATTTGAAACAAAAAGTATCCGAAAAGAACCTGCAAATTAAAATCGCTGATCAAAACTATCAATCGGCTAAAGCAGATTACCGCCAATCAAATGCACTCTTTTTGCCCAACATTACAATGTCTTACACCGGAATGGCTACTACTAATCCGTTAATGGCTTTTGGTTCGAAATTAAATCAGGAAATTTTAACCCAGTCTGATTTCAATCCGACTTTATTAAATGACCCGAAAACCACGCAAAACTTTGCCACTAAAATCGAAATTCAACAACCGTTACTCAACGTTGACGGCATTTTCGGAAGACAAGCCGCGAAAGCCAAAATGGAAGCTTTCCAACTGCAAACGCAGCGAACCCAAGAGTATTTAGAACTTGAAGTGACTAAGGCTTACATGCAACTCCAATTAGCCTACAAAGCCGTTCGTGTTTTGGAAAAAGCGGAGTCAACGGCTAAAGCCAATTTGAAATTGGTCGACAATTATTTCAAACAAGGTTTGTTACAAAAAACGGATGTGTTGAATGTTCAAGTGCGTGTAAATGACATTTCAAATCAATTGCAATACGCCAAAAGCAATGTGCAAAATGCTTCAGATTATTTGGCTTTTTTATTAAACGAAGACACACAAGGCAAAACCTTTAAACCTTCAGAAGAACTGGAAAACTCCATTAAAGTTGAAGCGATAAACACCCAATTATCAGAGAATAGGAAAGACATTCAAGCCCTAGACAAATCATCCGAAGCGTATCAAAAAATGATGGTCATGAGCAAAATGAATTTCTTACCAAGATTAAACGCTTTCGGAAGTTATGAGTTGTATGACAGTCAGTTTTTAGGTACCGCTGCCAAAGGTTATCTGGTAGGAGCACAATTGTCATGGAATGTTTTCGACGGTTACAAATCTATCGGAAAGTATGACAAAGCCAAAGCCGATTTCCAAAAAGCCACCATCGAAACCGAACAATACAAAAAGCAAAGCCAACTCGAATTAAGCAAAACCAATAGACAACTAAAAGATGCCGAAAACAAAGTCGGTTTGTCGCAAATGGCTTTCGAACATTCACAAGAAGTTTATCGCATTCGCCAAAATCGTTTCACCCAAGGTTTAGAAAAAACCACCGATTTATTGACTGCCGAAACCCAAATGATTCAAAAAGAATTAGAGCATTTGCAAGCCGTTTTCGAGTACAATTTCACCCAACAGTATTTACAGTTTTTAACTAAATAAGAGGTTAGAAAATAGAACAAAGAACAAAGAGAATAGACAAAAAATATAATCATGAAAAAAACAATAATCACACTTGCCATTTCAACATTTTTATTTCTTTCCTGCGGAAAAGACCGTAAAGAAATTACAGATAATGCAACGGCTATTCCGGTAAAAGTTAGTGGAATGGCTGCCCAAAACAATGGTTCTTTTGTAACCGCCAGTGGCAAAATTGAAGCCGAAAACAGTGCCAATGTCAGTACCCGAATGATGGGCTACGTAACCAAAGTGCATGTGAAAGTCGGACAAAAAGTTAGCGCCGGACAATTAATGGTAAGCATCAACGCTACCGATTTACAAGCCAAAAAAGCCCAAGTAGACGCTTCGATTTTACAAGCAACGGCAGCATTTAACAATGCGAAAAAAGACTATGAAAGATTCACTGCCTTGTTCAACCAACAAAGTGCGTCTCAAAAAGAATTAGACGATATGACTTCACGCTACGAAATGGCGAAAGCCGGATTGGAAGCTGCCAAACAAATGCGCAACGAAGTTTTAGCCCAATTCAGTTACAGCAATGTTACCGCGCCATTTTCGGGAGAAGTGACCAATACGTTTGTCAAAGAAGGCGATATGGCCAATCCCGGAATGCCGTTAGTAAGCATCGAAGGCGTTTCGCGTTTGCAAGTTACTGCGATGGTTTCAGAAAGTGAGATTGCCAACATTCAAAACGGAATGGCCGTAAAAGTTTTAGTAAAATCCATCAATAAAGAAGTAACCGGAAAAGTAATTGAAGTGAGCAGTTCGGCTAAAAATACCGGTGGACAGTATTTGGTTAAAGTCAGTTTGAACCGAATCGACAAAGCCATTTTATCCGGTATGTTTGTCAATGTTCAATTTCCTGTGGCCAATACAACGCAAACCACTACCACAACCGATAAGGTTTTAGTGCCCGAAAGTGCTTTAGTAAAACAAGGTCAACTCACCGGAATTTACACCATCGGCAACGGTAACAAAGCCATTTTAAGATGGTTGCGCATCGGGAAAACTTTCGGCAACCAAGTAGAAGTTTTATCCGGTTTATCGGCTGAAGAACAATACATCGTTTCGGCAGATGGTAAGTTGTATAATGGCGCAAAAGTGAAATTGAATTAACTCCTTTTCAAATTTTCAAATCATCACATTTTCAAATTAAAAAATCATGCAAGAAGGTATATCAGGTAAAATCGCCCATTTTTTTATCAATTCGAAATTAACGATACTGTTAATGGTTGGGTTAATGATCATCGGCGTATACAGTTCGTTTCTAATTCCAAGAGAAGAAGAACCGCAAATTAATGTTCCGATGGCCGACGTGATGGTAGGTTATCCCGGAGCGAGTCCTAGTGAAGTCGAAAGTCGCGTAGTGAAACCTTTGGAAAAAATTCTTTCCAATATCAAAGGTGTAGAACACGTGCACAGTATGGCGATGAACGGTCAGGCCATGTTGATTGTCCAGTTTTATGTTGGGCAAGATGTTGAACGCTCGTATGTTAAACTATACGATGAGTTGGCCAAACACGAAAATATGTTTCCGCAAGGTGTTTACAAACCGATGGTAAAAACACGTTCTATCGACGATGTTCCAATGTTAGGTTTGACGCTTTGGAGTGAAAAGTTAAGCGATTTTGAAATCCGTCAAATAGCCGAAGAAGTGACTTCGGAAATTGAAAAGGTAAAAGATGTAGCCATCACCAAAGAAATCGGTGGCCGAAACCGCGAAGTCAAAGTGGTGTTAGACAAAGATAAAATGGCGGAAAACGGTGTCGATGCGTTGAGTATTATGCAAATGATTCAGGCCAATAACGGCAGCTCACAATCGGGCAGTTTTGTTTCAGCCGATAAAGAATATTTGTTGACTACCGGCGAGTTTTTGAAAACCTCAGAAGATATTGAAAACTTGGTGGTTGGCGTTAATGCCAATTTGCCGGTGTATTTAAAGCAAGTCGCTTCAGTCCAAGACGGACCATCAACGCCGAGAAGTTATGTGTCTTTTGGATATGGCAAAGCCAATGAAAAATTCGCCAAAAACAATTCGGAATATCCTGCTGTAACGATTTCTATCGGTAAAGTAAAAGGTGCCGATGCGATGAAGATTTCTGAAAAGATTTTGGAGAAAGTCGAGCATCTGAAACAAACCATTATTACCGATGATGTTCATTTAGAAGTAACGAGAAACTACGGAGAAACGGCATCTGATAAAGTAGGCGAGTTGTTATTACACTTAGGAATTGCGATTATTGCAGTTACCCTTTTAGTAATGCTAGCCATGGGTTGGCGCGGTGGTTTGGTGGTTTTCTTTTCGGTACCATTGACTTTTGCGTTAACGCTTTTCGCCTATTATATGTTGGGTTACACGTTAAATCGTATCACCTTATTTGCCTTGGTTTTTGTAGTGGGAATTGTAGTAGACGACAGTATCATCATCGCCGAAAACATGCACCGTCACTTCAAAATGAGACGATTGCCTTTTAAGCAAGCCGCTATTTATGCGATTAACGAAGTTGGAAATCCTACCATTTTGGCCACATTCACAGTAATTGCTGCTATTCTTCCGATGGCTTTTGTATCCGGAATGATGGGACCTTACATGAGTCCGATGCCGATTGGTGCTTCGATTGCGATGTTGTTATCGTTGTTTGTGGCGCTGACCGTTACACCTTATTTGGGTTACCATTTATTACACGAAAAAGAAACCCAAGAACACAAAGCCGAGCAAGGATTGGAAACCTCATGGATATACAAAATCTACAACAAAATGGAACGACCGTTTTTAGAAAGTTCTAAAAAGCGTCGATTGATGTTAGGGATTACCGTTTTATTATTAATTGGTTCAGTCTTGATGTTTTTTACCAAATCAGTAGCAGTGAAGATGTTGCCTTTTGACAATAAAAATGAATTCCAAGTCGTGATTGACATGCCGGAAGGAACCACTTTAGAAAGAACGGCTGCGGTAACTCAGGAAATTGCGCAATATCTTTCAACCGTTCCGGAAGTCGTGAATTATCAGAATTATATTGGCACTTCGGCACCCATTACGTTTAACGGTTTGGTACGTCATTACGATATGCGTGGCGGTAGCAATATGGCCGATATACAAGTGAATTTGTTGCACAAAGAAGACCGCGATTTGCAAAGTCATGATATTGCGAAAATCGTCCGTCCCGAAATCCAAAAGATTGCCAAAAAATATGCTGCGAATGTCAAAATTATAGAAGTGCCGCCAGGACCGCCGGTATTATCCACATTGGTAGCCGAGATTTACGGTCCAAATTATAAAGAGCAAATCAAAGTCGCCAATCAAGTAAAAAATATTCTGGAAAATACCACAGATATCGTGGATGTAGATTGGATGACCGAGGACAATCAAACCGAATATAAATTAGTAGTTGATAAAGAAAAAGCCATGCTCAACGGAATCGCGCCACAACAAGTGGTAGGTAATTTGACTTATTTGTTAAAAGAATATCCGGTTTCCAATTTGTACGACGAAAATTCAAATGACAATGTAGGGATTGTTTTGTCTTTAGACGATAAGGATAAGACGAGTTTGCAAGACATTCAAAGCTTGAAAATCAAAGGCAATCGCGGTAATGTAGTGCCGGTGAGTGATTTGGTTAAAGTGGTTCAAGATACCTTGCAAAAAACCATTTACCGCAAAGACCAAAAACGCGTCGTTTATGTAACAGCCGATATGGCCGGCGATTTGGAAAGTCCGGTGTACGCCATTTTGGGGATGAATGAAAAACTCCAAAAAATGCAATTGCCTAAAGGCTATAAAGTCAATGAACTCTACATGGAACAACCATCCGATGAAAGTGATTTCACCGTAAAATGGGATGGCGAATGGCAAATTACTTTAGAAGTCTTCCGCGATTTAGGCGCTGCATTCTTAATTGTGATTGTCATTATTTACATGTTGATTGTAGGTTGGTTCCAAAATTTCAAAACGCCTATTGTTATGATGATGGCGATACCGCTTTCGTTAGTCGGAATTGTTTTGGGTCACTGGTTGTTGGGTGCTTTCTTTACCGCAACATCTTTTATCGGAATGATTGCTTTGGCTGGTGTGATGGTGCGAAATTCGGTCTTACTAATCGACTTTATCGAAATCCGATTGAATGATGGTGTTCCTTTGAAACAAGCTATCATTGAAGCCGGCGCTGTTAGAACTACGCCAATTTTATTAACTACTGGAGCTGTTGTAATTGGAGCTTCGATTATTTTATTCGATCCAATTTTCCAAGGTTTAGCGATTTCGTTAGTCTTTGGAGCGATTGTTTCGACATTGCTGACACTAATTGTAGTGCCTTTGATTTATTATATCACCGAAAGAAAAAAATGGGAGCACAAACCAACAGACACAAAAGAATAAGAACTTAATTCCTAAAGTCATGAAACTATTAATCATCACCGCCATAACCGAATTTGAAAAAGACATCAAATCGATGCTGAAGAAAGCCAACGTCAAAGCGTTCAGTTACAGAAATGTGACTGGCTACCGCGATGTTTCTGAAGAATTTATCGAAAGTAACTGGTTCGCATCCGAAATGAATGAAACGGAATCTTTGCTTTTTTATGCTTTTGTAAAAAAGGAAAATGTTGATTTACTATTCCAACTTGTTGCCGATTTTAATGCCAAACAAGAAACCAAAGTACAAGTGAATGTGGCCGTACTTAACATCGAAAAATCTAATTAAATATACTACTATGAAAAACAGAATAGTCAGAGCTGTAGCGGGAGCGTTTATCCTAATCAGCTTATTGTTATCGATTTATGTCAATCAGAATTGGCTGTGGTTTACCGCTTTTGTCGGAGCCAATTTACTTCAGTCTTCTATAACCAAATGGTGTCTGATGGAAGATATTTTAGACAAGTTAGGAGTAAAAGACTAATGACTAAGCCACCTTCGGGTGGTTTTTTATTGTTGTTTTTTTTACAAAAGCATTACATTTGGTAACAATTTGTAATGAATGCAGTCCAATTGTCTTTAAAAGTACTTTTATGAAACTAATAACTAAACTAACCATTGGCATGTTTTCGCTTGCTTCATTGGTAAGCTGTAACCAAAAAGAAACCGAATTTATCGATCCTTTATTGACCAACAGAGACACAACGGTTAATCCCGGCGATGACTTTTTTATGTATGCCAATGGCGGTTGGTTCAAAAGAAATCCCATTCCGGCCAGTGAACGAAGCAACGGTATTTTCCGAACGATAGGGGATACTATCAATTCGCAAATCAAACAAATTTGTGAAAAATCAGCCGAGATGACCGATGCGCCTAAAGGCAGTAACGAACAAAAAATCGGAGATTTCTATGCTTCAGGGATGGACACTTTGCAAATTGAAAAGTTGGGTTTGTCTCCGTTGCGAGCCGATTTGGATAAAATCAAAGCTATCAAAGATGTGCCGTCATTGTTGAATACTATGGCTTATTTGCATACCATCGGTGCCAATCCGGCTTTTTCATTGTATGTGGGTCAAGACGATAAAAACAGTGCCAAATACGCCGTATTTTTAGGGCAAGGCGGATTAGGATTAGGTAATCGTGATTACTATTTCAATACCGATAAAGAAACAGTTAATATCCGCGCTGAATATGTCAAGCATTTGGAAAAAATGGGACAATTGATGGGCAAACCTGTCGCAGCAGCCAAAGCTAATGCAACGGTAATTATGAAATTGGAAACCGAGTTGGCACAAAACTCCAGAAAATTAGAAGCCCTTCGCGATCCGATAAAAAACTATAACAAAATGGGTATGGCTCAAATGAATACTGCTACACCTAATATCGATTGGAAAGCCATGACTGCTTCAATGGGAATTAAAAATGCGGATACCATTATCGTTGGTCAGCCCGAGTTTTATAAAGCGTTGAATCAAATGGTAAAAAGTTACGCTATAGAAGATTGGAAGACCTATTTAGAATGGGATTTAGTAAATTCTTATGCCTCTTATTTGCACAATGCCATAGAGAAGCAGAATTTTTATTTCTATTCTACCGTAATGAGCGGCGTGAAAGAACAAAAGCCTCGTTGGAAACGCATAGTAGAACAAACCGATGGTGCTTTGGGTGAATTGATCGGACAAGTTTATGTAAAAGAGTATTTGCCGGAAGGTTCTAAAGAGAAGTTGTTGGAAATTGGAAATAATATCCGAACAGTCTACGCCGAGCGCATCAAAAAATTGGATTGGATGAGTGAAGAAACCAAGAAGAAAGCACTTTTCAAATTGAGCAAAATTGTCATGAAAGTAGGCTATCCTGATAAATGGAAAGACATGAGTAGTGTTGCCATCAACAGAGGTACTTTCTTGGCTAATGTTATGGCCACAAACAAATGGGCCATTAATGAAATGGTGTCCAAATTCGGAAAACCGGTTGACCGAACAGAATGGGGAATGTATCCGCAAACGTACAACGCTTATTACAGTCCGAGTAACAACGAAATTTGTGTTCCGGCCTGTAATATTTTGGTACCCGGATTTGAAGGTAGAATGCCCGATGATGCTGTATTGTATGGTATTATTGGAGGATCAACTTTTGGTCACGAAATTACCCACGGATTTGACGATCAAGGCAGTCAGTATGACGAAAAAGGCAACTTAAACAATTGGTGGACGGCTGAAGATTTGAAAAAATTCAAAGCCAAAACCAAATTAATCGTAGAGCAGTTCAGTCAGTTTGAAGCTTTACCGGGTAAATTTGTCAATGGTGATGCTACACAAGGAGAGAATATAGCTGATTTAGGTGGTGTTGTCATGGGATTTGAAGCGTTTAAGAAAACACCTCAGTACCAAAACAAAGAAAAAATCAGTGGTTTGACACCGGAGCAACGTTTCTTCTTGGCTTACGGTTATGCTTGGATGGTAAACATCAAACCTGAAGCATTGGCCAACCAATTGTTAACCGATGTTCACGCGCCGGCTAAGTTCAGAATCAACGGTCCGTTACAAAATAACCCTGATTTCCATAAGGCTTTCAATATTAAACCCGGAAGTAAAATGCGAAGATCGGATGCTCTCAAAGTAGAGATTTGGTAATAAAAAAAATCCCTAATCGAAAGATTAGGGATTTTTTTATTTGACAATATTAGCTTCCAGATACCTATCGGAAACTTTTTTCCAATTGATTACTTTGAAAAAAGCTTCAATGTATTTTTTGCGCTTGTATTGGTAGTCTAAATAATAAGCGTGTTCCCAAACATCCAAACACAAAATAGGTGTTCCTTTTACGGGTTGATTCGGCATTAATGGATTGTCTTGGTTAGGGGTTGAAGTTACTGATAACTTTCCCGCTTTGTCTACTACTAACCAAGCCCAACCGGAGCCGAATTGTTTTTCAGCGGCGTCAGCGAATTGGTTTTTAAACACTTCAAAAGATCCAAAATCCCTTGTGATTACCGTAGCCAAAGTATCTTTGGGTTCACCACCGCTTTTTGGAGCCATGCCTTCAAAAAACAGAGTGTGATTGTAATAGCCGCCGGCATTGTTGCGTAAATCGGCATTGCTCATATCCAATTTTTTGAGAATATCCTCAATGGCTAAATCTACCATGTTGGCATCTGCAGCGACCAATTTGTTTAAATTGTTAGTGTATGTCAAGTAATGTTTGGAATAGTGTACTTCCATAGTCAAGATATCAATACTTGGCATTAAAGCGTTGTATTCGTATGGTAACTTAGCGAGCGCAAACTGACCGCTTTCGGCACTTACGTCATCGGGATGACCTATAGTTACTTTTTCCTCTGCGGATGGAAGTGGCACTTCAACCACTTCAGTTAGTTTTTTTCGTTGGCAAGTAGGGAGTAGTAATACAAACGAAAAACATAAAACGGCAACAACAATCTTTTTCATGATTTATTTATTTTCATTTACAATAGCATGTATGGCTTTGATGTATTCTTCTTTGGCTTCTTCTACTGTTAGGTGGCTAATTTGCATCCAAGCATTGGTTTTAAAAGCATTTCGCAAATCAAATGCAGCAGAATTATTGTATTCTATGGTTCCGAAAGTGGCTTGCTTATAGTAAGCATATAAGCGCAATTGCACATCTTGCGGTAGTGAAGATTGTGTCATTTCAGAAGCTATTGCAACAGCTTCCAGGAATCGAGCCTCTAAGTCTTTTTCCGACATGGCGTTTCTTTTACTTTGAAACAATTACAGTTTGATTGCCAACCGCTTTTTGTTGTAATTGCACCGCTACTTGAGTCCCAAGTGGCAAGAAGATATCCACACGGGAACCGAATTTGATGAATCCGGCATCCTCACCTTGGGTTACCTCTTGGCCTTCTTCGGCGTAGTTAACGATACGACGGGCTAAGGCACCGGCAATTTGTCGGTATAAAATTTCGCCGAATGCTTCTGTTTCTATTACAACAGTGGTTCTTTCGTTTTCAGTACTGGCTTTAGGATGCCAAGCTACTAAATATTTCCCCGGATGGTATTTGCTGAATTTAATTTTCCCCGAAGCAGCGTAACGAGTAACATGCACGTTGATGGGCGACATGAAAATGGAAACCTGCAAGCGTTTGTCTTTGAAATATTCTTCTTCGAATACTTCTTCAATTACAACTACTTTTCCGTCAACCGGAGCTAAAATCGTGTTTTTGTTTGGTGTGATTTTTCTATTCGGATTTCTGAAGAATTGTAAAATCATTACAAAGAAGAACAAAACCAGCAATTGAACAGCCATTTTCAGCCATGGTAAGGTGATAAATTTATCGGCCAAAAGCAGAGTGGCAATAAAGCTGACCAAAGCGATGAAAATGATTTTATAACCTTCTTTATGAAACATAATAGATAATTTGGTAAAACAAATAAATAAACGGTGCAACAAATATAATACTATCTAATCGATCTAGAAAACCACCATGACCGGGCATGATATTGCCACTGTCTTTTACGCCGGCTATTCTTTTGAATTTCGATTCAATAAGATCTCCCAATGTACCAAAAGTGGTTACTAATAAAGCGATAATAATCCAACGAACCATGGATTCGTTTAAGTAGAATTTGGCTAATAAAACTCCGGCAATCATGGCAAAGATTAAACCTCCGGCAAAGCCTTCTATGGTTTTTTTAGGAGAGATTCTTTCGAATAGTTTGTTTTTTCCAAGAGTAATTCCTACCAAGTAAGCAAAAGTATCGTTGGTCCAAATCAGTGCTAAAATGGCAATAATAATTTCGGGATGGTAACTATTGGAAATAAAAGGAATTTTGGTAAAAATGATCATCGGAACAATCAAATAGCCTATTAAGAAAACATATTTGGCTTGGGTGTCTAAATGGCGGTTTTTCTTTTCAAATAAAAACAACAATGCACGTATAGAAACCAGTAGGGCAGCTATCAACAATAAGATTTCATTAGTTTTTACTGTATTGTCTAAATTGAAAAGTACATAACCAATTGTGGCAATAAGGAGTGGGATGATGGGTTTTAGCGAAACCAGTTTGCAAAATTCTCCAACGGAAAACAGTAACAAAAAACCAAACAGCAACAAAAAGCTGTAGGGAGAATAAAGTGTGGCACCAACCAGTAACATTACGTAAACTGCCCCGGATAAAGCTCTGGTTACGGTAGTTGTCATCTTATAAATCTTCTAAAAGCAAGAGGTATAAATTCTTGGCTGTGCTTCCATATTGCAGGAAGTCTTCGTCTTTAGCTTTTTCGAAATATTTGATGGTAGTAATATTCGTGGGGTAATCTTTGTCGTATTTCTTTTTTATCACACGTAGGCCATCACTTTTTGATTCTAAGATTTGACTGGTAGTGGCTAAGATTATAATGTTGATAGGTAAGTCGTTAGGTTTGTTTTGTTTGATTTGGTTTGAGGAAAACAGCACTGAACCTTCATCGGCAATAAGGTTTTCGCAGCTGGCAAACAAAAATTTAGGGTTTTGCGGCTTTTCGTAGCTTAATTTGTTTTCGTCCAACATGCTGAACAATTTCGGTTCATAGCAAAGGGCTTCGCATTCAAACCAATCGTTTTCTTCTAAAATATTCAGGAACTGGTCTTTTACTTCATTTAAGTTTTCGCAATACAAAAACTTTCCGCCATTTTTTTTGAAATTATAGGTAAACTTTTCATCTACTGGCAGTAGCGAAAAGCTTGATGGAGTATTGTTGAATTCGCTTTGACTTTCTTCGTCAGAGGCATCGTTACCTGTGCCAAATATTTTTCTGAAAAGACTCATGCTGGTTGTTTATAATCGGGTTTGGTATTTGAAATCCTTCAAAGATAAAAAAATCTTAATTCAAAAGTAAGTTTTGAATTAAGATTTTAAAAAATTGTTAAAAAACAGTATGGCTTATTCGCTAACGGTTTCAGCAAAGGTTTCTTCGGTAGAAGTATCGAAAGGTCTTTTGCCGAAAATAGCCTCTAAATCGTCTTTAAAAATCACTTCTTTTTCAATTAAAATGTTGGACAATTGTTCCAGTTTTTCTTTGTTATCTTGAAGTATTTTTATGGCTCTTTGGTATTCATTTTCAATTAAGGCAGAAATCTCTTGGTCAATTACCAATGCGGTTTCTTCTGAATAAGGTTTAGAGAAATTGTATTCACTTTGACCTGAAGAATCGTAGTAAGTTATGTTTCCCAGTTTGTCGTTTAGTCCGTAAATGGTAACCATAGCTCGTGCTTGTTTGGTTACTTTTTCCAAATCGCTCAAAGCGCCGGTTGAAATTTTGTTGAACATTACTTTTTCTGCAGCTCGTCCGCCCATAGTGGCACACATTTCATCCAACATTTGTTCCGGACGAACAATTAAACGCTCTTCTGGTAAATACCAGGCGGCACCTAAACTTTGTCCGCGTGGTACAATAGTAACTTTCACCAATGGTGCTGCGTGTTCAAGCATCCAGCTAACAGTAGCGTGACCGGCTTCGTGAACGGCAATAGCGCGTTTTTCTTCCGGAGTAACGATTTTGTTTTTCTTTTCTAAACCACCTACAATTCTATCAACGGCATCTAAGAAATCCTGTTTGTCAACCGCGGTTTTATTATATCTGGCGGCAATTAGAGCCGCTTCATTACACACATTTGCAATGTCAGCACCTGAAAATCCCGGGGTTTGTTTGGCCAAGAAATCGATGTCTAAACCCTCTACTTTTTTGAGTGGTTTTAAGTGCACTTCGAAAATTTCTTTACGCTCTCTCACATCCGGTAAGTCCACATAAATCTGACGGTCGAAACGACCGGCACGCATCAAAGCTTTATCAAGTACATCGGCTCTATTGGTGGCCGCTAATACGATTACGTGCGTATTAGTTCCGAAACCATCCATTTCAGTTAATAACTGATTTAAGGTGTTTTCTCTTTCATCGTTGGAACCGGAGAAATTATTTTTTCCACGAGCTCTTCCCACAGCATCAATTTCGTCGATGAAGATGATAGCCGGTGCTTTGTCTTTGGCTTGTTTGAATAAATCCCTAACACGAGAAGCTCCAACTCCGACAAACATTTCCACAAAATCAGATCCTGAAAGCGAGAAGAAAGGTACTTTGGCTTCTCCGGCCACTGCCTTGGCAAGAAGTGTTTTACCGGTTCCCGGAGGTCCGACTAATAGTGCGCCTTTGGGAATTTTACCTCCCAGAGTAGTATATTTTTCAGGGTTTTTAAGGAATTCAACAATTTCTTGGATTTCTTCTTTAGCACCTTCTAAACCGGCAACATCTTTGAAAGTAGTTTTTAAATCGGTTTTCTCGTCAAATAATTTGGCTCTGGATTTACCGATATTGAAGATTTGTCCGCCTCCGCCTCCGGCTCCGCCACCTGACATTCGGCGCATGATTAATACCCAAAGACCAATGATAATGATGATAGGCAATAAGCTGATAAAGATTTCAGTCCAATTGCTTTTTGGTTTGAAATCGTAATCTTTTAATTTACCATCAATTTTGGCTTTTTCGATTTTGTTTTGGAATACTTCATCGTTTCCGATATCAAAAGAGTAATGTGGTCCTTTATTAGGATTGCCTAACATGTCTTTTGATAATTTGCTGTGTGCTTTGTCTTTTAAAGCGGCTGCTGTAAGATAAGCTTCACCTTCGGTTTTATTGTAAATGACAACTTTTTCGATTTGTCCTTTTTCCAAATATTCATTGAATTTGGATGAAGAAATTTTAGCAGTTTCCTGAAAACCGGAACCGCCAATAAAATTCAATCCAAAAAAAACAATGATTAATCCGGCGTAAATCCACCATGGACTTATTTTAAAATTATTGGGTTTCTTTTCCGTAGCCATATAGTATTAGCGCAATTTTTAATAGTTAGTAGGGATAGATGTGATTTGGGCATCACCCCAAAGTCCTTCAATATTGTAGAACTCTCGTATTTGTTTTTGGAATACATGTACCACAATATTAACATAATCCATTAAAACCCACTCGCCGTTGTCCGTGCCTTCCACGTGCCAAGGTTTGTCTTTTAATTCTTTGGAAACTAATTTTTGAATGGAGTTAACAATGGCGTTAACTTGGGTGTTGGAATTACCGTTGCAAATTATAAAATAGTCACAAACGGCGGTGTCGATAGCTCTTAAATCGAGTATGTCAATGTCATTTCCTTTTACTTCTTCAATGCCTTTGATGATACTGGCTAATAGTACATCTGAGTTTACTGCTTTTTTAGTCATCTAGTATTTATGTGTATTTGGCAAAGGTATTACTTTTTGTACTTATTTTTGCTTAACAAAACTTTAAAAATTCACTTCACTTTTTTCTATTATGCCTATAATCAAACTCGATGCCATAGATTCTACTAATGACTACTTAAAAAAGTTGGTTAAAGAAAAGTGGCTTGAAAATTATACTGCTGTAATGGCCTTGGAGCAAACCAATGGCAAAGGGCAAATGGGTGCAGAATGGGTTGCTGAGTCTGGTAAAAACCTTACTATTAGTGTATTGGTTAAGGATGTGCCGCTCGATATGATTTCGATTTATGATTTCAATGTAGCAGTTGCTTTGGCGGCTATTGGTTTATTATCTATGAATGGAATTGTTAATGTTACTGTAAAATGGCCTAACGACATAATGGCAGAAAATAAAAAGGTAGGTGGCATACTAATTGAAAATACTATAAAAGCGGATGGCAGTTTTACAGCGGTTGTAGGTTTTGGATTGAATTTGAATCAGACCGATTTTGAGCATTTACCTCAAGCCAATTCGTTAACAAATATTACCCATAAAACTTATGATTTAGAAGAAATGGCCAACGGATTTATCAAATCATTAAAGTTGCATTTGGTTCTTTTTCCCGAACGTACAGAAGAGGCATGGATGCGTTACAATGATTTGTTATTCAAAAGAGACAAACCTGCCGCTTTTGAACTACCCAATGGCAGTCGATTTATGGGCATTATTAAGGGTGTAACCAAAGAGGGAAAACTGGAAGTTTTATTAGGCGATGACAGTTTTGCTTATTATGAGTTGAAAGAAGTGAAGTTACTTTATTAAGTTGTTTTAGTATTTTTTAAATTCACCAAAATGCCAGAGAATTCCCGACGGATCATGGACAAAGCATTCTTTTCCCCAAGCTAATGCTCTTATGGGAACAATTTTAACGGCATCATATTTTGAGGTTAGTTTTAAATCGAGAAGATTACGGTAGAATTTTTCCACATTTTCCACTTCTATAAAAACCATTGTATTATCGACCCAATCTTTCACATAAGCATTTTGGAGGTAGAAGTGAACCGTATTCATTTTTAAAAGACACAAATCATTTGACAATTCGATGGCTTCAAAACCTAAATCGGCATAAAAACTTTTGGAGATTTTGAAGTCTTTGGTACCAATGAACGGACGAATAGACAGCATGTTGTTTTTCATGTATCAAATTGGGTTTACAAAGTGAGAGGTGCTAAAATACAAAAAATCGTATTTCTAAGATTCGCTGAAGAATACTCTTTGGAAACGATTGATATACATTTTCACTCCACAACCCTCTTACTAAAGTCTCAAAATAATAAGAGGGCGGAGTGGTAGGTATAGAGTGCCGTAGAGATTAACGCATACTGTTTTGCACAAAATGCAATAAAGTTTTGCGTTCTACCGGCGCGGGGAATATCTTAAAACAGCGATCAACTGCAGAAGCAATTCTTACTCGAGAAAAATCCGGAAACTCATCAGCTATGATTTGGATGATGAACTTTCGCTCATGAGGTTTTTCATTATTGATAAACGGTTTTTCGTAAATCATTTTACACTGGTTTTCAACATTTTTCCAACACATAATTCACTTTTTTATTGTTAGGTATACTTTTATTTAACATCAATTGCCCAACTGTACACGATATTACAGTACGCTCCTGTTTTTCTGCGATCTATTTCTCCGTCAGCTAAAAATTCATCTCCAAATCTTTCGAACATCGAAACAAACCCCATATCTCTGTCGGGTATTCTGGCCAATGCTTTTCCGATGTGTGGAAGCGATTTTTTGGTTATTTCCAGCCAAGTCATTTTAGACCCTAAAATGTTATCTATCGGCCCCAAAGCATCCATGCCGAGTTCAGTAGCAATGTCTTCCATAAAATTGCCCGCATTTCTTACAGTCGACCTGGAATGTCTTATATAGAAATGAACATTCAATTCTTTTCCCGGTGGCATATTTCTTTTTAACAAAAGTAGGCCTTCACTTCCCGGGCCTTGATCGTCAAAATGGATATTATTGTCTTGATTTGGGGTAATTTTAATGGGTTCGTTTGGCAAAGTGGTTACTACCATTTTATCAGGATCTGTTGGGTGTTCGGCCACGATTACAAAATATATTTTCCAACGCTTTTTGGGGCGATCAATAGTGAGTTGGTTGATTTCCAATCGAACTTTCATAAGGTACTTTTTCTAAACGTCAACTTAATTTTCTCTGTTGTTTTTAACATTGATGGTAACTGAGTTGACTATATTAATTTTCAGGCTTATACTTAAAAAATTAAACCTGCCCTTGTGAGAAAGATCAAATACCACTAAAAAATTTTTCAATTAATAGAGCAGGTTTTTTTATTAACTAACCAAAACTTAAATAAATTACGTTTTTGATTATCTAAAATTCGGAAAAGAAAAGCATAAAAAAAATCCCCATCAATGGGGATTTTTATTGTTGAATCAAAGGTAATACTCTTACAAATAGTCGTATTTTCGCTCTATGGCAAATTTTATCAAATCGCTTTTGCCGATGGTTTTGATTTTTTTTGACATGTTTTTCCGGTGGGAATCGACAGTTGATTTTCCAATAAAGAGTGTTTCTGCGATTTCTTGAGATGATTTTCCCTCGGCAATTAGTTGCAAAATTTCTTTTTCTCGTGAACTGAAAAACAATTCGTTTTTAGAGGTTTCGTATTCGTTTTCGGTTTCATTGACAAAATAGGAATAGCCTTGACTAACTGCTCGTATAGCATCTAAAACAGTTTGAAGTGAAGAATTTTTCATGATGTATCCGGAAGCTCCGGCTTCTTTCATTTGAGAAATTGCGCCATCATGATCAAACATGCTGAAGGCAATGATTTTGGTATTGGGCAGTTCTGTTTTTATTGTTTTTGTAGCCACAATCCCATCGCATTTGGGCATTCGGATGTCTGTGATGATAACATCCGGTTTTAGCTTTCTGGCCTTTTCAATTAAGGCTTCGCCGTCGTTAGCATGTCCGATGATTTGGATATCACTTTCATTTTTAAGAAAGGACTTCATTCCGTCGATGAGCGCTTGGTGGTCTTCTGCTATGATTACAGTTATCATAATGGGATGTCAATTATTATGGAGCTGCCTTTACCTTCAAAACTGTCAATGTTGAAAGTTCCGTTGAGTTGTTCTACTTTTTTGGTGATGTTGCTTAAACCCATGCCGTCATTTTTAGCCGTTTTTTTCGGGTTAAAACCTTTACCGTTATCTTCAATTATAATGTTGATGCTTTCTTCGTCTTGGGTTAAACTAATCGTAATTGCTGTGGCTTCTGCATGTTTAATGGCGTTGGTTAAAAGTTCCTGAATCATTCGAAACAAGGTAACCTCCATAGCATTTTCGAATCTTTTGGTCATTCCGAAAGGAATCACCTGTACTGTTAGTTTACCGGGAATGGCAATTTTTTTGGCAATGTTTTGCACTGCAGGAACCAAGCCTTCGCTGCCAATTACGCCGGCATTTTTTGCATGAGCCATGCCACGCACTTTCTGATAAGCTTCTTCAATCAACTCATTGGTTTTGTCAAAAAGTGCTTGTCCGTTTTCCTCATTTTTGTTTTTTTGGGAGTAGAGATTTTGAAAATTAAGCTTCAAAGTAGCCAATATGCTTCCCAAGTTATCATGTAAATCGTTGGCAATTTTGAGCCGCTCCTTTTCCTGGCCTTCTAAGATTTTATCTATTTCTTTCAGCTCTTGGTCTTTTAAGACGTTTTCGAGTTTTTGACTTTCAATTAATCGTTCTTGCTCAGCTATTTTTTTCTTTTTATTGATGTGACTGATGCGGAAATAAGCTCCCGCTAGGATTATTAAAAACAGACCTATAAAGCTGTAAATGACCAGTTTATTTTTCTCGTCTTTAAGTTTTAGTTCTTGGTTTTCGAGTTCTTTTTCTTTGGTTTCGTATTTGGTGTTGATGTCACGGATGTATTTTTCTTCATCTCTTTTACTAACAATTTCCTCGAGTACCTTTTTTTTGTCTAAATACTCGATAGCCTTCTCAAAGTCCTTCATCTGTCGGTAAGTATCAGAGATATATTGGTAAAGAATTATGTTGAAATTTGTCCTGTAATTGTCAAACTTTAAATTTTCAGCAATATTGTAATATTTGATTGCTTTTTCAAATTCTCCTAAATTTCTTGCTATTGAGGCTAAATTCACATAAGCATAGGCAACACCTTCAGTATATTTTATTTCTCTACTTTGTTCCAAAGACAGATTTTGATAATAAAGGGCTTTTTCAAAGTCTTTTAAAAATTCACAATAAGTCAATCCAATATTTCTGTTGAATCTAATTTCATAAATTTGATTTTTTATTTTTCGGGCAATTTTTAACCCCTTTTCATGGAACTCTATTGCTTTTTGTGGTTCTGCTTTTTGTAAGCTTATACCAACTTCCAAGTATGTGGCACATAGCAAATCATCTTTGTTACTTTTTTCAGCATATCTAATGGCTTCATCAAGTAAGGGTTTATATTCCTCATACTTATATTCTGAAAGTCTTTTTTGTTCTGCTAGAGTTAAAGAAAGTTCAGTAACCTTATCATAATCTTTGGCTTTTATGTATAGATTTTTGGCTTTAATAAAATGTTCAACAGCGCCATTACCTGAATTATACAAATAATATGTCTTACCATATAAATGTTCTACCAATGCTTTTTCTCGAACCGATAACTTGTTAAGGTCTATACTTTTTAATTTATTCAAACGGGTTTTATAGTCAATTTTTTCAAATTCAGCTTCAAGTTTTAGTAACTGTTCATCTTGTGAAAAAACAGTCAAGCTGTTGAAAAAAATCAACGTCAATAAAAATAGTTTGGTGAATATAGTTTTCAATATTAATGCTAATTTAAACCGCCATCTCCTTTACTCCCCGGGGGAGAACCAGCTTCCAAATGCGCATAAATTCCTTTTTTGTAATTTTCTATGTATTCGTTGTCTGCTGCATTTTTTTTGGGATTAAATCCAATACCGTGGTGGATATAGACATCGATTTTTTCCCCTTCTTCAATTTTGAAAATGTCTTTATCTCCCGTTTGTAAATAACTGTTGTTTAGGTTCGCAAAAGGGATGTCAACTTCATTTAAAACACTGTCGGGCGGGTAATTACTAAAATCGGTTATATTACCGTCTTTAGTTTGTAATATGCCTACAATAGCATACCGGTTTTCATCACAGATGTTGTAGAAAGTGCTGATGTAAAACTCATCCGGACTGATATCAGTGGTTTGAATTTTTATGTTGAATTTTTGATCTTTATTGTCAAAGGTTCCTTCTGATTCGTATACTGTCATGATTTTAAGGTTTATGTTGTTTCCTCAAAGATGAGAATTTATTTTGTAAAAAAAAATCCCCATCAATGGGGATTTGTTAACTTAATTCTTAGGTAAAAATGCTACAAAATTAAAAAAGACCGTCAATAGGCTTTGAGTTGATCCCGATGGTTTGAGGATTAAAGTTCATTTTTTGTTGCAATAATCGGCCATAAATGCTTCTAAAGTCAATCTCGTATTTTAAATCGCCTTGGTCTAAATCGGATAAATTCGGATTATTGCCAATGATTTTACCTTTGTTATTTCCGCCAATTATAAACATGGGTGCGGCGGTTCCGTGATCGGTTCCGTTGCCGTTGTCTTTGACTCTTCGGCCAAATTCCGAAAAAACAACGACAGTCACGTTTTGCAGTAAATCGACTTTCTTTAAATCACTGTAAAAACTAAAAACAGCATCGTTCAATTCTTCAAGATTGCGTTGGTGAATGCCTAATTGGTTGTCATGAGTATCGTATCCGTTTTGCGAAGTGTAATATATTTTGGAGTTGAGATTGCCTTTGATGAGTCGGGCTATCCATTCTAAATTCTTACCCAAGTTTGTTTTGGGATAACTCATTTCAGAGGTTGATTTGGCTAAAGCATGTTGAATTTCTTCCGAACCTTCAGTAACTGAATTGGCTATTTTACGCACAAAATCCAATTGCGGGTTGTCGGACAGTTTTATCATATCGTCTTTGTCATTTCTGATTTTAAAACGATTTGGATCTTTGACCGTTACAAAATTAGGTTCATTGCCTTTCAAAGCCAAATTGTCAATCGAATCCAAGTTGACGCCGGCTGTAGGTTGGTGTTCTTTGCATTGCAAATCCAAATAACGTCCCAACCAACCTTCGCTTAAATATTGGTTTGAATTGGAAGCTGTTTGCCAAATTTCCTGACTGCGGAAATGCGAACGATTGGGTTCAGGATAACCTACATTTTGAAGGATACTCAAGTCACCGTTTTGTTGCATATCGGCAAAATTTTTCAAGGCCGGATGAAAAGCCATTCCCTTGTTTTTTCCGATAACATTGTCCTTGGATATCGCAATTTTTGTTCTTAATTCGTAATACAACGGATTGTCATAAGGAATATAAGTATTCAGTCCGTCGTTACCGCCGTTGAGTTGGATAAAAACCAAACATGGCTCACCGATAACCAAACTACGCTGACTTCCAAAAGCATGAAGAAAATCCGGCAGCAGTAAAGCACCGCCGGTAAATGTTCCGGTAAGGGTTAAAAAGTTTCTTCTGTTCATGGCTAAATGATTTGAAATTCGGGTGTTTTGACCATCGCATTAAACAATCGAAGCACCGCATAATCTGCATTTTCAGCTTTCGGATTGAAATCATATTTTAAGATGGTTTCCCATTCTTTTTGCAAATTATCATCGGTTTTGAAGAGCAATCGGTTGGTCAGATCTGCTATAATGGATTGATGGTTGCCGTTTTTATTCCAGTTGACCCTAACTTTTAATGGTGCTCCGTTTTCGGTCATCATTTCGTTGGAGAATTGTATTCTTCGGTTCCAACTTCGGCCGTCACAAAGCAAATCGGCAACATTATTCCGCTGCAAATAGATTTGAGAAGTCAACCATTCTTTGCCGCCATTCCAGCCTTTTACATTGGGTTGGTTGAATAAATCCATGCCTTGTTGTTTCAGAAAAAAAGCGATTAGTTTCGGGTTCATTTGAGTGGCGTTTAATTCGTGCATCAGCTGCATGATGAAAACCAACGGGTCTTTGATTTTGCTTCCCGCTGTATCTTTTGAAAATTCTTCGATAAAGATTTTGGCCAGTAGCGGTTGAACTTCAAAATTCACTTTTCTGAAATAATCACCATAGTAGGTTACCAATGTTTCCGGCGGATTATCATAAATAAACCACTGCAGTATTTTTCGAGTGAGCAAATAAGGCACAGCTTTTTGTTCGAAAATAATATTTACCATTTCCTCAACTTTGAATTTCCCGTTCTTACCGAAATAGGTTATGGGATCATTATTTTCCAATAGCTTACGATAGATAGCCTTGTCTTCACCGAGGTTTAATCCGGCCAAACCTTTAGCGCCGTTTTTAATATCTTCTTCCGAATAATTCCCGATGCCCAGGGTGAAAAGTTCCAATAATTCCCGACTCAAATTCTCATTAATTTTATCCCGTTTATTGTCTACATTGTCCAAATACCGGACCATAGCATTGGTTTGCAAGACTTGTTTGGTCAGGGTTTTGAAATTGCCGAAAGCATTTTCTCTAAGCAGTTGGTTGTGTTGGAAAATCCAATGATTGACTTTTACTTTTTGATAAGTTGATACAAAATGATTGTGCCAAAAACAGGTCATTTTTTCTCGCAGCGGGAATTCCTCAGACCTCATTTTTTCTATCCACCAAGCTTTCATTTCAAAAGAAATTTGCAGTTCTTTTTTGAGCATTTCTTTTGTTTCATCAGTGGAACTTTTTTGCAAAGTTTGTCTTTTCGCTCTTAATTCTTGGAGCGATTTAGGGCTGTCCTTCAAAAAATCAGGGATTTTAGGGCTGAATTCTGACTTAATAGAGGCTTCAAGAAATTGCTCTAATCCCATTTTAGCAATGAGTGGACTTTGCTTACTCGAAAAGCCTAACCGAATTGACCAAAGATTATTTTTATCCATTTTATCTTCTGTTTCTCATAGGAGTTCTTCGGGTTTTCACCACTTTTACATTGCCTCTTCGGTTTTTGTGTACTACAGTGGTTCCTCTGCGATTGTGCACCACTAATGTAGAGGAATGTCTTCTCGGGGTATAAACCCTGCGCGCTGCAACAACTCGACGAGAAACTGCCGGGCGATAGTAAACCCTATGAGGCGCACAGTGAGCATAAAACACCGGATGCGCTATCGGGCGCCATGGTTTCCACCAACGCGGATAATTACCCCAGCGGTAGGGTGAAACCCAAACTACATATCCAGGACCGCATAAAAATCGAACACTGGGCCATAGCCAAACATTAACAGTTATTACTTGAACATCCGTATCGAAATGATTGGGTCCGCCTTTGGTACTTTTTACACTTTCTTTCTCCTCTGTGGGTTCGATTATGGTGTTTTCAGGATACAAATCGGCATCGCCTTCAATTTGGAGTACAGCTTGACTTTCCCCGGTTTTTTCAATACCGATAGTAGCAATGTCTTGCTTTTCTTTTCCATTCAAATAAGTGCTCAATACAATGAGGTGTGAATCACCTTCTTTGATGTCTTCAACCACTATGTAATCAATTTCGTCGTCGTTGTTCAGGTCGAGATTGTTTACACGATTGTTTTCTTCATTCAGTAATTTTTCAAATTCTTCCAATGAATTGGCTTTTTTAAACATCGCCAATGCGCCTTCCAAACTAAAATCGTCACCGGTATTGACCGGACGATCGTCAACCTGACCATAAACTGAAGTTATTCCCAAAGCAACCAACAGCAGTAATAAATGTTTTTTCATATCCAAACAAGT
>NZ_JBILQL010000114.1:0-5409 GCF_044373165.1 Flavobacterium sp. | reverse complement strand
CATTTCAAAAGCCTATGTAGAATTGCTTGGCGGCAGTATTACATTGACTTCAAAAGTAGGAGAAGGATCGACTTTTTATTTTTCAATACCATTGCAATATGCTAAAGTTGAACATATAACCGTTCGTTCGGTTAACAATGAAGAAACTGTTAAAACATAGCGCAGGGTTATTTTAATTGCTGAAGATGACAACATCAATTACTTGCTTTTTCAAAAAATGATGCAGCATAAGAATTATGACATTATCAGAGCTGTTAATGGTCAAATGGCGGTAGAGATTTGTTTGAATAATCCGAGTATTGATTTGGTTTTGATGGATATCAAGATGCCGATTATGGATGGTTTTGAAGCGATTGAACAAATTCAGCCTATTCGACCAAATTTACCAATTATTGCACAAACCGCTTATTCTTCCTCCGAGGACAAAGCCAAGATTGAGTTTGCTGGTTTTACCGATTATATCACCAAACCTTTGAACAGAGAACGTTTGTTTGAATTATTGGAGCAATATTTAGATAACAAAGGCGATGAAATTTAGAGAAAATACAATCATAGTTTTATTTGTTCTGTTTTTCGGACAAGCTTTCTCACAAGAAAATGAGTTAGATACGATAAGTACGATACCGGAAAAAAAGCTATACCTCAATTTGGATGTGACCAGCAGGTATCTTTGGAGAGGACAATGTTGGGGAGGAGATTATGTAGCGGTACAACCTACAATTGAATATGCTGTAACTTCTAAACTAACTCTCGGTTTTTGGGCCACCACCAATTTTAAAAGTGATTATTTTTATCCGGATGGTGTTTCGGCTTACAAAGGATATCAGGAAATAGATTTCTATTTGTATTATCAGTTGACCGATTTTTTGCAATTCCAATTGTGGGATTACTATTGGCCATCAGTCAGCAGAGTAGAAGGAGTAGATAATGGTTATTTCAACTACGGAAATGATGGTTCGAAAACTGTAGATGCTACTTTGTATTTCGACTTTTCTGAAGGTTACAAATACCCTTTTAATGCTACTATCAGTACTTTGGTGGCAGGAAATGATTTTAGATATGACCGCAACGGAGCCAATCCTAAACAGAATTTTACAACCTATTTTGAACTAGGCTATACTTTGACATTGTTTGAAAATTCCACGCTAAAGTCATTTCAAAATATAGAAGTAAATCCGGTTGTAGGTGCCGTATTCAATAACAAAGCCGAGTATTACACTTATGCTGATTACGATAAAATTTCTTGGGTGAACTTGGGTATTGGAGCCACCAAAGAGTTCTCTTTAGGAAATGGAATTGCAATGCCTTTGTCTTTAACTTATACCCACAACGGAGCGTCAAAAAACACGGAGATTTTCGGAAAAGATTTTTGGGTCGCTACATTGAGTTTTAGCTATTAAGCCGGCTCACCATACAAATCAAACTCTGTAGCATCAATGATTTTGATGTTGGCAAATGCTCCTGTTTTTAAATAGAACTTTGAAGCATCGATTAAAACTTCATTGTCTACATCCGGACTGTCAAATTCAGTTCTTCCCACAAAATACTGGCCTTCTTTTCGATCGATAATACATTTAAAAGTTTGTCCGATTTTCTCCTGGTTTAAATCCCATGAGATTTGCGACTGTAGGTCCATGATTTCTGCTGCACGAGCTTGTTTCACTTCTTCAGGGACATTGTCTTCCAATTGATAGGCGTGAGTATTTTCTTCGTGTGAATAAGTGAAGCATCCTAATCTTTCAAATTTCATTTCCTGAACCCAATCTCTCATGGTTTCAAAATCTTCTTGCGTTTCTCCCGGATAACCTACAATTAGAGTAGTGCGAATAGCCATTCCCGGCACCGCTGCACGAAAATCTTTTAAAAGTTGGGTAGTTTTTGCTTTAGTAGTTCCACGTCGCATCGATTTCAAAATAGGATCTGAAATATGTTGTAACGGAATGTCGATGTAGTTGCAAATTTTAGGTTCGTTTTTCATCAACTCTAAAACATCCATCGGAAAGCCGGTTGGAAAGGCGTAGTGTAAACGAATCCATTCAATACCTTCCACTTTGGCCAAGTTTTCTAATAATTCTGCCAGATTTCTTTTTTTGTACAAATCTAATCCGTAGTAAGTTAGGTCTTGGGCAATAAGAATCAATTCTTTCACGCCATTTCTAGTCAAACCTTCAGCTTCTTTAACCAATTTTTCAATGGATTGAGAAACGTGTTTGCCACGCATAATCGGAATGGCGCAAAAACTGCAAGGGCGATCACATCCTTCGGCAATTTTTAAATAGGCATAATTTTTTGGCGTGGTAGTTAAGCGTTCTCCCAAAAGCTCGTGCTTATAATCGGCGCCTAAAGCTTTCAATAATAATGGTAGTTCGGTAGTCCCAAAATATTGGTCAACATTAGGAATTTCTTTCTCTAAATCCGGACGGTATCTTTCAGAAAGACAACCGGTCACAAAAACTTTATCAACTAAACCTTTTTCTTTTTTGTCAGCATATTCGAGTATGGTGTTTACAGATTCTGCTTTAGCATTATCAATAAATCCGCAAGTATTAATTACTACGATATTACCTTCTTGCTCATGAACAACCTCTTTGCCATTGGCTTTTAGTTGTCCCATCAAGACTTCGCTGTCATAAGTGTTTTTAGAACAACCGAGCGTTATAACATTTATTTTATTTTTCTTTAAAGACTTAGTTCTCATAGATTTAATTCCGATTTATTGGGAAAGCGTGCAAAATTAAGCTTTTATTTCTAATTAGTTTGAGGAGAATAAATAAAAAACCCATCCTGTTAGGGACGGCCTTAGTTCTTTATTTTTACGATTAGAAGTTTACCGAATAACTAAATGTTATGGTGTTGTTGTATCTGCTAATTCTTGCAGGATCTGTCATTCCGGAAGAAAGTAAAGCCAGATTTCTGTTTCTATGGTCGTAAGCATAGGCTAAGTCAATTCGGTTTTCACCAAAATTATATCCGATTCCACCGCTATATCCTGTTAAATCACCAAAGATTTGATCTGTTTTATATGGACTTTCTTCAAAACGGTAACCCGCTCTTAAACTTACTTGTTTAATTCGATATTCTCCTCCGATTCTCAATTCAATGGCATTATCCAGCGCATTACTCATGAAATTATTTAGTCCTATATAACCCGGATCGTTTTGAGGTTTGAAACGCAAAGCGCTGTAATTTTTAGTAGAGACATCTGCACTGATTAGTCCTTTCTTTCCAAAAATATAAGATAAACTACCGGTCCATTTCCCGGGTGTTTGTATCGTGTAAGGCAAATAAACTACGGGGTTTTGATAAGAGAAAGGAAATTCAATTCCATCTTGATTGTTCAAACTACGTGTACTCACACCTTGTTGCAATTCATCGGTTAAACGGAACCAAGTTGGCGATTCATAAGCTAAACCAACTCTCATACTTTCGATGGGTTTAACAATTGCACCTAAATTGAATGAAAATCCGTAACCGGTTGTCCACAATCTGTTTTCAAAAAGAATTTCTGAAATGGTTGAACCGCTATCGTAAACAGGATTGTTGTTGCTTTCATAAACAGAAAATGTTTTATCGATATTTACAAAGTGATAATTTAAGTTTCCACCAATAAAAATCTTGTCTTTATAAGCCGCAGAAAAATTCCCTGTCAATTTACCGTTGAAACCTGTTGTTAAAACTTGATTTTCGTGATAGTAATTACCTCCGGTAGGTATGTTGGTAAAATACGAAGTGTTACTAGCGGTATTGTTGGTAGGTTCGAAAATATAAGTGTCATACCCCAAATAGGCTTGTTGTTCGTAGAAATTTAGCTGAGAATAATTAAAATCTGTTAAAGTGCTTGTAGGGATGCCTTGAGCAATGTTTACAAAATAATTACCAATAGAATTGTAAGGATTGGTTCCGGCAGTGAAAACGCTATTGTTTAAATTGTTGGCATTTTCATAATTGATTCCAACTGCAATTTTATTCCAACCGTTTTTACTGTTTCCGCTTTCTTTAAAAATAAATACAACGCCCGCTTGGTTAATGTCTAATGTATTGTCATTATCATTGGTTGAAGTACCAAAGTAACGAGATATGTTTTTGGCATTGTAAACAGAACCCGTAATAGTCGCATAATTGTTATTGAAAAAAACAGAACCGGCCGGATTAATATTTATAGCAGATAAATCTCCTCCTAATGATCCGAATGCACCACCCATCGATCTGAATCGTGCAGTTCCTGTTAGATTGTCAACCGCCAAGCGAATGGCATCATCAGGAGAGGTTTCTTGTGCTTGTAATGAGGAAAATGATATTCCTGCAAATAGTAATAAAAGGTACTTTTTCATAGTGCTTAATTTATGGTCAAAAAAAAGCCTATGCAAGTATTACTAAGAGCATAGGCGTAGGTTGTTATTATCTTCTGCCGCCTCCGGAAGATCTTCCACCTCCGTAACTTCCGCCTCCGTAACTTCCGCCTCCGGAAGAACGACCACCACCATAGCTTGAACTCGGTGTATAAGAACGAGATGGCGAAGATTCTGACCTAACGTTAGAGCGAGGTTGTGAGGTTGAACTATTGTTAGATCGAGTAGGAGAACTATTAGTATTGCTACGAACAGGAGCTGCATTAGGTCGGCTGTTAAAATTGCCATTTCTTGGTGATGTAAAATTACGACTGCTTCTAACGCCACTAGTTTGAGCCCTGTTGTTAGCATATCTTGAACTGCTTAAACGATTACCGTAATTTGAATTATAGGCGGTTCCACGTCTTCCACCATGATAGTAATTACCCCAATTGTTGTAACCGTTGAAACCCCAACCGGGACCATACCAATTATTCCAATTGTTCCAACCCCAGCCCCAACCGGCATTCCAACCTATATTCCAACCCGGGCCATACCAATTGTTCCAACCCCAACCCCAACCGGGGCCATACCAGTTATTCCAACCCCAATAATTGCCGTACCAAAAGTTATTCCAATATCCCCAGCCCCAATTATTGTCGTATACATTTACAGTTATAGGTTGGTCATTATTACCCCATCCGGCATTGCTTCTGTCATAAACCTGTCCATTGCTGACAGAGTCATTGCTAACATTGCTATAGTTGTCCACATCAGTAAATATTTCAGATTCTTTGTTGAGATTGCTGAAATATTCTTTGTATTTGTTACTTTCCGAATTGTCTACAGCAGCATTTTCGGTTTTTTTGTTTTCGGAATTCCCGTAAACACCATCATCATAATAAGAACTGTTTTGGTAAGAACCACAAGAGGCAGCCATAATTGTCAGTATTCCCAAAACGGAAAAGAAGGGCAATCTTCTGCTGAATAAATAATAAGTTTTCATATCTATAGCATTTTTATTGTTGGACTATACAAAAATAGTTAGTTTTGCCGAACTATTTAGTTAAAAAAAGTTAAA
>NZ_JBILQL010000113.1:0-5428 GCF_044373165.1 Flavobacterium sp. | reverse complement strand
GCTTCAGCTATGATGGCCACAACGGCTATGCAATTAGCCATCGACGCTTTCGGACCAATCTCTGACAACGCAGGCGGTATCGCTGAAATGAGTGAGTTGCCAAAAGAAGTTCGTACAAGAACAGATATCTTGGATTCAGTAGGTAACACTACTGCTGCTACAGGTAAAGGTTTTGCTATCGCTTCTGCTGCATTGACTTCGTTGGCTTTATTTGCGGCTTATGTTACGTTCACAGGAATTGATGGAATCAACATTTTTAAGGCGCCTGTATTAGCGATGTTATTCGTTGGAGGTATGATTCCTGTAGTATTCTCTGCTTTGGCAATGAATTCAGTAGGTAAAGCTGCGATGGACATGGTTTACGAAGTACGTCGTCAGTTCAAAGAAATTCCGGGTATCATGGAAGGTACAGGAAAACCTGAATATGGCAAATGTGTGGAGATTTCTACTAAAGCTGCTTTAAGAGAAATGATGTTGCCTGGTGTTTTAACTATTGGTTTCCCAATTTTAATTGCAGTTTTACCGATGTTGATTGGTTACGATAATAAATTAATCGCTGAAATGTTAGGTGGTTATATGGCCGGAGTTACTGTTTCTGGTGTACTTTGGGCTGTGTTCCAAAACAACGCCGGTGGTGCTTGGGATAATGCTAAAAAATCATTTGAAGCTGGTGTTGAAATCAACGGAGAAATGACCTACAAAGGTTCTGATGCTCACAAAGCAGCCGTAACCGGAGATACTGTGGGTGATCCATTCAAAGATACTTCAGGTCCTTCAATGAACATCTTAATCAAATTAACTTGTTTGATTGGATTGGTAATCGCTCCAATTTTAGGTGGACATACCGAAGGTGCAGCAACTGATAAAGCTTCTTGTTGTGCTAAAACTGAACAATGTGCTTCAATGAGCAAAGCAGAGTGTGAAGAAAAAGGATGTACAAATGCTTCATGTGAAGTTAAAGGTGTCACTACAGGAAAATGCGATATGAGCAAATGTGCTTCAATGACCAAAGAAGAGTGTGCTGCAATGTGTGACGAAAATGGTTGTTCAGCAGAAGAAAAAGCTAAATGTATGGCTATGTACGATGAAAATGGAAAATTCAAAGGAGTAGTTAAAAACGAAGTTTCAAAAATGGTTTTTATGGAAAAAACTGAAAATGGAAAATTTAAAGCTACTGTTTCTAAAACCATTAATGGTAAAGTAACTGAAGAAATTATCGAAGGAACTGAAGCCGAAGTAAAAGCTAAAGTGGATGCTTTGAAATAATCGTAAGATTTTAATATAATAAAGATGCCTCGCAATTGCGGGGCATTTTTTTTGTCTTTTTTGTGTAAATTAGCCAATACAAACAACACTTCCATGACTAATAAATTTGCTTTCTTTTTTATATTATTTTTCAATATTGCCTTTTCACAAAATTCATTGCCTCTAATTCCGCAACCCGAATCGATTGAAATACGAAAAGGGCATTTTGTGTTAAATAAGGAAACAGTAATCCAAGCGGATGTCACTATGTTTGAAGCCCAATATTTGCAACAAGCCATAAAACAACAAACCGGTTTACAATTAGCCATTGTTGCAAAATCAAATGTAGATTCTAAAATCATTTTGAAAGAAATGTACCCGATTGATCCTTATTGGAGCAAGGAAAGATATAATATTAACATTTCATCCAAAGAAGTAATTATAACAGCTCCTTTCAATCAAGGTTTTTTTACCGGAATCCAAACCTTACTTCAGTTGGTTCCAATTGATGAAAATGAAACGTTTGTTTTACCTTGTCTAAATATTTTTGACCAACCCAAATACGCCTGGCGCGGCATGCACCTCGATTGCGCCCGTCATTTCTTCTCCGTAGAGTTTGTCAAAAAGTATATCGATTACTTAGCGATGTACAAGTTCAATACCTTTCATTGGCACTTAACCGATGACCAAGGTTGGCGTATCGAAATCAAACAATATCCTAAACTTACGGAAGTCGGTGCCTGGCGAAACGGTTCGATGATTGGCCATTACAACGAACAAAAGTACGACGACAAACGCTATGGCGGATTTTATACCCAAGACCAAATTAAAGAAGTGGTAGCTTATGCAAAACAACGTCACATTACCGTCGTACCCGAAATCGAAATGCCCGGACATGCCGTAGCCGCTTTAGCAGCCTATCCGCAATATTCTTGTACCGGCGGACCATTTGAAGTCGAAAAACAATGGGGTGTTTTAGACGATGTGTTTTGTCCGAAGGAAGAAACGTTTACTTTTCTACAAAATATTTTAACCGAAGTCATCGCCTTATTTCCGTCCCAATACATTCACGTAGGCGGTGATGAGTGTCCGAAAACCCGCTGGAAAAGCTGTCAGCATTGCCAAGCTTTAATCAAAGAAAAAGGATTGCATGACGAACACGAACTCCAAAGTTATTTCATCCAAAGAATCGAAAAGTTTGTCAACTCCAAAGGCCGAAAAATCATTGGTTGGGACGAAATCCTCGAAGGCGGTTTGGCTCCGAATGCAGCCGTAATGAGTTGGCGAGGCACTGAAGGAGGCATCGCAGCCGCAAAGCAAAAACACTACGTGGTAATGACGCCCGGTTCGCATTGTTATTTCGACCATTACCAAGGCAACCCCAAAAATGAACCATTGGCCATTGGAGGTTACACTCCGGTTGAAAAAGTATATGAATTCAATCCCATTCCAAAAGAACTAACTGGCGAAGAATCTAAATACATTTTGGGTGCTCAAGCCAATGTTTGGACAGAATATATCAACACACCTGAACAAGTCGAATACATGATTTTCCCTAGGATGTTGGCACTTTCTGAAGTGCTTTGGGGCACATCAAATCCTGAGAAATATGCCGATTTCGAGAAACGAATGATACAACAGTTCAAGCGATTTGACCAAAAAAGCATCAATTACAGCAAGGCGATTTTTGAAATTACTTCAGCCGTAATGCCTAAACCTGGCGGCAATGGGGTATTGTATTTGTTGAAAACCAATCAACAACCTAACGGAATTCACTATACAACCGATGGAACTAATCCAACAGCGCAATCCAAAATTTACAATCAACCACTGGAAATCACCAAATCACAAACGATTACATCAGCTTATTTCGAAAATGATCTTGCCAAAAGCAATGTCGCCCAACAATCATTCTTCATTCACAAAGCCACCAGTCAATTGGTGTCGCTACAAAATCAACCCAATGGCAATTATGCCAAAGGCGGCGGATTTACCTTGGTGGATGGGATTCAAGGGGATAAAGCTAAATTTGGACAAAATTGGTTGGGTTTTTCGGGAACCGATTTAATCGCAACCATCGATTTAGGGAACAAACAAAAAATCAATCGCTTGGGTATCGGACTATTGAGTAGTCCTTCGTCGTGGATTTATTTTCCTCAAAAAATAACATTCCAGCTTTCAGAAGATATGATACAATTTGAAACGGTCGGCACTTTTTCCGCTGAAGCAATTCAAAAAAGCAAAGGTCAAATCAATTTAGATTGTAATAAAAGAAACATTCAATTTGTAAAAGTAACGGTCGAAAACTTTGGCACTATTCCCGACGGACAACCCGGCGCCGGAAACAAAGCGTGGCTTTTTGCAGATGAAATAACCGTAGAATAATATGTCAAACAGAAGAAATTTTCTCAAAACAGCAGCAGCGGGTTCGGTAGCTTTGGCGTTAAATTCTTTTACTTCCAAAGAAGAAAATTTGGCAAAACCAAAAGGCAAAATCAACAAGCCAATTGTGCTATCCACATGGAATTTCGGCGTTCAAGCCAATGGCGCTGCATGGGAAATTTTAAAGAACAACGGACGTGCGCTCGATGCTGTCGAAGCCGGTGTAAAAATTCCGGAAGGCGACCCAAATGAAAGAAGCGTAGGTTACGGCGGAAGACCTGACCGAGACGGAAGAGTTACGTTAGACGCTTGCATTATGGACGAATTTGCCAATATCGGTTCGGTAGCGGCTTTGGAACACATTAAACATCCGATTTCAGTAGCACGTGCTGTGATGGAAAAAACACCACACGTAATGTTAGTTGGCGATGGCGCATTGCAATTTGCCTTATCTCAAGGGTTCAAAAAAGAAAACCTTTTGGTAGAAGCTTCCGAAAAAGAATGGAAGGGATGGCTCAAAACCAGTCAGTACAAACCTATAGCGAATATTGAAAACCACGACACCATTGGCATGATTGCTTTGGATGTTCACGGTAATTTATCAGGCGCTTGCACTACCAGCGGTATGGCTTTTAAAATGCATGGTAGAGTAGGCGATTCACCAATTATTGGCGCTGGTTTGTATGTCGATAACGAAATCGGAGCTGCCACAGCCACCGGTCACGGCGAAGAAGTTATCCGAATTGCCGGTTGTCATTTGGTAGTCGAGTTAATGCGACAAGGAAAATCACCACAACAGGCTTGTGAAGAAGCCGTGTCGCGCATCGTAAAACTGACTCAAAATCGCAACAAAAACCTCAAAGACATCCAAGTAGGTTTTATCGCTTTGGATAAACAAGGGAATTACGGTGCCTATTGCATTCAAGGCGGATTTAACTATGCGGTAAACGACAATTCCGGAAATAAGTTGGTTGATGCCGATTACTTTTTAAAATAATTCTGTGCTAATCCGTTCAATCTGTATAATCTGTGGCCCTATTAATGTCTTCGAATAAAAAATTAGAAATCGCCTGTTTCAACTTAGATTCAGCCCTAATCGCCCAAGAAAATGGCGCCGATAGAGTGGAACTTTGTGCCGGAATTGAAGTTGGTGGAACGACACCTGATTCTGAAATGGTAAGGCAAGCTCGAGAAAATCTAACTATCGATTTATACGTGATGATTCGACCACGTGGAGGACATTTTGTTTATTCTGAAGAAGAGTTTCAACAAATGCAATCCGATATTTCAGACTTAAAAGAATTAAAAGTAGACGGTTTTGTATTCGGAATTTTGAAAGAAGATAACACCATTAACTTAGCACAAAATAAAACTTTAATCGATTTGGCCAAGCCTTTGCCATGTTCGTTTCACCGTGCTTTTGATGAAGTCCAAAGTCCTTTTCAAGCTTTGGAACAAGTCATTGATTGCGGATTTAAAACGATTTTAACTTCGGGTCAAGCCCAAAATGTAACGGAAGGTATGAATCGTTTAGCCGAATTAGTTTCCAAAACCAATAACCGAATTACCATCATGCCCGGCGGTGGTTTGCGCTCGTCCAATATCGAAATTATCCAACAAAATACCAAAGCAGTTTTCTATCATTCTTCGGCCATAACTGATGGTAGTGAAACGGCTTCTGCAACAGAAGTTCAAGCCTTAAAATCTAAACTCCAATGAGAACTTTATTGTTGAAATTCCTAATCGCTTTTTTGTGGCCCATGGTACTTTGGTCACAAAATAAAGAACGGAATTTAAGTAC
>NZ_JBILQL010000112.1:0-5460 GCF_044373165.1 Flavobacterium sp. | reverse complement strand
GAGCACGACAGTTTTGGTAGAGTTCGAAGAGTTGGTAACACTTTTATCAACTACGACAGCAGAGACAGAGTAAGCCGAATTGGAACTGTTTACATGAGATACAACAGATTTGCCTTAACGCAAATTGGTGGTTTGCAAATAGTATATAACCGTAGAGGTGATATTGTAGAGATGATTGGAAGTGTTAAAGGTTACAGAAACCAAGGTTATGTATACTACAACAACCACAATGTTTACAGTTACCAAGCCAACAATGATGATGATTATTACTATTACAAAGCAGATGGTACTAAAGCAGTAATTGAAGAAAAAAAATAAATTGGGTTAGTTGATTTTTTGGTTAGGTTTTGATGAAAAAAATCCCGCAAAGTTTACACGATGCGGGATTTTTGATTTAATTCATTTTATATTCTTAATGACTGCCTTCGGCTTGAATATCATCAACATCAATATTTTGTTTTTTCAAGATACCTTTCACTAAGATGGCAAATAACGTCAAATAGGCAAAACAAACTACTGCAATAATATAAGATTCATGAATTCCAATAATGTCAGACAATTTACCTTGAATTGGTGGAATAATACCTCCACCTAAAATCATCATAATTAAAAAAGCTGAACCTTGTGAAGTATATTTGCCTAATCCTATAATAGACAAACTAAAAATTGATGGCCACATAATACTGCAAGCTAATCCTCCTGCTAAGAAAGCATAAATAGCAACTGTTCCGTTGGTAAATAAACCAATCAACATCGCTATAACTCCGAAACTTCCAAAAATCATCAAGGTTCTTGCCGGTTTATCTTTACTCAAAAAGAAAGCTCCTATTTGAATTAATACACAAATAACATAATAATAAAGTGGTTTCATATCTTTTCCGGAAAGTATGTTAACCCCTAAAATGACCCCGAAAGCGATCAAAGGTACAACGATTAAAGCCATTGTTTTTTTATTCCCATGAAGATTAAATACACTGATGGCACCTGCCCAACGTCCAATCATCAAGCTTCCCCAATACATTGAAATGTAAGGAGCAATATCAGACGATTGCAGACTTCCGAACTCCTTTAACTTTAAAAGTTCTCCCAAATTACTTCCAATGGCGACTTCAACTCCAACATAAGTAAAAATAGCCAACATCCCTAAAACCAATTGCGGGTATTGCATCGCACCCCAACCTTCAGAATTCTTTTTGGCGGCTGTATAAGAAAACAAAATACCGCCAAGAACAACTAACAAAGCTCCGGAAAGCCAAAGCATTCGTTCTTTTTCAAGCGGTTCTTTCAGTAATTGAACTTCATCTTGAAGTTGTTTAACAGCATTTTCAAAATTAATAACTGGATCTACAACAGCATCATCTGCCTTTTTTAAATCTTGTATCTTAGCTTCTAATTTTTCTATACTCAAGGCCGCATCACTTTTATAACTTTGGAAAATTGGCGTAAACATTACTGCAAGCAAAACAGTCATTACAACTAAAGTGCGTAACGCTTTATTGGCTTTTTCCATCGGCTCATTAGCGATACCACTCGGTACTTTTTTAGAAAAATAAAATAATGCCGCTGCGGCTATGAACAATAATCCAACGCCAATATATAAAAGCACAACTTTACTTAATTCTAAAGCTTTTATTTGCTCATCTGATATGGATTCTGCTGTTCCGAATAAAGCTAAAGCCACGACTATCGGACCGATAGTAGTTCCAAAAGAATTAATGCCACCGCCAAGATTTACCCTACTGGCACCGGTTTTTGGATCACCTAATAAAATAGCAAATGGATTAGCTGCTGTTTGTTGCAATGAAAAACCTAATGCAACTATAAATAATCCTACTAACATGCCTACGTACAGACCCGCTTCGACAGCAACAATCATAGCTCCGGCACCAAGTGCAGAAAATAATAATCCGTAAACAATACTTTTCTTATAACCCCATTTCCCAACAATATCTTTACCGGAAATATCTCCTAAAGCAAAGAGCAATAATGCCCCAACATAATAAGCAGTATAAAAAGCAAAATCTACTAACTGCGATTGAAATTGGTCTAATGAAAAGTAGCTCTTACAAAACGGGATAAAAATACTGTTACCGGCCGCAATAAATCCCCAAAAGAAAAAAACGGTTATGAGGGTATATAATGCCGGATAATTGGTTTTAACTGTAACTGAATTCATAATTTTAGTCTTTTGGTTTGGTTTTAGTTGATTGGTTTAAAAGAAATAGCAGTTCCACCGCCTTTAGCCAAATTTAATTTAATTTTTGACTTAGAATTTACTTGTATAGTTTTTATAATATAAGATTTCGGATTTTTTTCCCAATCGGCATCGATTCCATCCTGATAGACAATTGCTTGGTATTGCTTACCCGGTGTTAGAAAATCCAGTTTGATTTCAGTAGTTCTGGCATTCTCATCAGTTATAGCGCCTAAAAACCAGTTCTCGCTGCCCTTTGCTTTTCTGGCTACCGTGAGATAATCTCCCGGTTCGGCTTCTAAATAGATACTTTCTTCCCAATCGGCAGCTACGTCTTTTATAAATTGAAAAGCATCCGGATATCGCTCATAATTTTCCGGTAAATCAGCAGCCATTTGCAATGGCGAATACATCGTTACATACAAAGCCAATTGTTTGGCTAAAGTAGTATGCACTTGCTCTTTTTTATTTTTATCGTACACGCTCATTTTGATTTCAAAAATACCCGGTGTGTAATCCATAGGGCCGCCTAATAATCTGGTGAATGGTAAAATGGTTTCATGCATAGGCGGATTGCCCACACTCCAAGCATTGAACTCATTACCGCGCGCCGCTTCGGCAGCAATGTAATTCGGAAAGGTTCTGTGGTAACCGGTTGGACGAGAACTCTCGTGTGAATTGACCATCATTTTATAATCGGCAAATCTTCGGGCTACAAAATTGTAATGATTTACCATCGTTTGGCCATCATGAAATTCCCCTCGCGGAATGATTCGCCCAACGTACCCCGACTTAGCCGCAGGATAGCCATACTTTTTCATCAATTCTAAAGCGCGATCTAAATGTCTTTCGTAGTTGGCTACTGAACCTGAAGTTTCATGATGCATGATCATTTTTACACCTTTGGCCTTAGCATAAGCATTAATTTCGGCCAAATTAAAATCCGGATAAGGTGTAGTAAAATCGAAAACGTCTTCTTTCCAATTGCCAAACCAATCTTCCCAACCCACATTCCAACCTTCTACTAAAACGCCATCAAAACCATGCTTGGCTGCAAAATCAATATACTTTTTGGTGTTTGCTGTTGTGGCACCGTGTTTTCCACTGGCAATTAATTCTCTAGATTCGGTATTTTGGGCATTCTGACTTCCCGCATAATCCCAAGTCGATTTTCCTACGTGCATTTCCCACCAAATACCAACATATTTCATAGGTTTAATCCAAGAAGTGTCTTCAATTTTGGAAGGCTCATTCAAGTTCAAAATCATTTTAGAGCTCACAATTTCTCTGGCATCATCACTAACCATAATGGTTCTCCAAGGCGAAACACAAGGTGTTTGCAAATAGGCTTTATCACCAATGGCATTCGGCACCAAATGCGAGGTTAACCCAAAAGTTGTAGGATTCAAATCTAAATGCATCACCGGGTAATTCACTACTGCAGCTTCGAAAACATTGAGGTATAACTTGTCGCTTGTTTTCATCATTAATGGCGATTGCACCATAAAATTACCGGCTATCGATTTCAAACCGATACCATTATTCAAATCGATTTTATCGGTATTGACCTCTGACAGCAAGGTTTCGTTATACGCGTATTCCTGACTGTCAAAATCGCCCGGAATCCAAAAAGTCTTATGATTGCTAGTTAGGTTAAATTCTGTTTTTTCATCAGAAATGATAAAATAATTGAGTTGCGGTTGTTTTGGGAATTCATAGCGGAAAGCTAAGCCATCATTATAAAGTTTGAAGATGATGTTGATTCTTCTTTTGGTTGTTGTTTGTGATAACGCAGCCGTCAATTCGTTGTAATGATTTACAATTTTGGATTGCTCACCCAAAACCGGTTTCCAGGATTCATTGACAGTAGCCATTCCAATACTATCTATTTTAAAATTAGAGGCCAAATCGGTATCGCCTTTAAGATAAATGCCTAACAAACTATTCAAAACTACCGGTTTATTTTTGTAAGTTAAGGAATAAGAAGGTTTACCGTTTTGAGTCAGTTGAAAATTCATCTTCAGCGCTTTAGAAGGTGATTCCAGCACTTGAGCATTCAGGCTGTTGAGCAATAATAATAAGGAAAGCGATAGTATTTTTTTCATAAAGAATATTTTTGCTAAAGATAAAAATATCTTGGTATTATTAAAAAAACCCTCCGGCATAAATCCGGAAGGTTTTTTAAGTTTGGTTAGCTTTCAAATGTTACAGCCCGTTAACGTAATCCTGCAAATAACTAAAACGAGGTGTTAACTTGCCGTTTTCAGTGATTTTGGCCCGTTGCAAAATGCCGTCTTTATCCCCGTTGAAAAACGCAGGAATGACATGTGTCATAAACATTTCACCAAAACCTTCACTGGCATCCTTAGGCAATTCGCAAGGCAAATTATCAACCGACATCACCATGATAGAACCCGGATGTGTATAAGGTACTTCTTTGTGTTCACCAGGTAAATAACCAAAAAAGGGTTCTGCAATAGTCGACGCCTTAATAGTACAGGCAATCGGACCATCGACATCACAGGATATATCGGCTACCACTTTTATTTTACAATCAGTGGCTTTCAACATCTCTTGGGTTAAAATATCTGGTGCATTATTGCCGTGAAAATGTCCGGCCATAAAAATATCGGCTACTTTGGTAAATCGCTCAAAATCGGAGGTATATTCTTTGGGATTTTGATAGAAGTCTTTGTTGTCCAATTTCTTTCCGTCTATACGCTTGTTGTAATCTAAAACATCAATCTGAGTGTACACGGGTTGAGAGTAAACTTTATTTAAAAAGTCATCCACCGTAACTTGCTTAATTTTCATGCCGTCCAAAATTTCCTTAGCACCCATACCTACTTTACCGCGACCGGTCAAAACAATTTTAAGGTTAGGCAAAATTTGTCTTCTTAAGCGAACAATCAAATCTTCTTTACTGCTTAAAGTTTCAGCCTTGGGTAAAGTAAATAATTCGTATTTGATACCGAAAGCTCTAAAACCATTATAGGCTCCGACAATTCCGGCGTATCTTCCAAAACCAATCAATCGTTTGTTATCTGAATCAACAATGGTTTCGTGATCATACAACTCAATATTCTTTTCCAAAATGGCTTGCAACAATTTTCGGTTATGAGTTTGCTTTTTAATAGTGTGTGAAAAAAAGAAATATTTCTTATTGGGAATCAAATAGTCTACCGGAATTTCTTTAACCCCAAAAAACACTTCACAATCCGAAATATCTTCGCTTACCTCTATCCCAAGCTTTTGATAATCTTCAT
>NZ_JBILQL010000111.1:0-5470 GCF_044373165.1 Flavobacterium sp. | reverse complement strand
TTTCCGCATCGGTTTTTTCCCAAGTTGAAAAAGAAATTCTGCCGCCATACCATATTAAAACCATAAGCTTTGTTCAAAACGGGCAAAACACTATTCCTGTTTTTCGCTTGGGCGATACTTTTCAATTCCAATTTGATGATTTATACGGCAATGAAGCCAACTATTTTTACACTATTACCCATTGCGATTACGATTGGAAACCGTCACAATTATTTAAAAACGAATACTTGAACGGTTTTGATGACCAACGCATTCAGGATTATACTAATTCACTCACAACGCTACAATTGTATTCTCATTATCGTTTGACTTTTCCCAACAGGTTTACTCAATTTCGAGTTAGCGGGAATTATATGATTAAAATTTTAAACGATGATAAAGAGGTGGTTTTTACCAAAAAATTCATCTTATACGAAGAATTGGTTACCGTTCCTATGCAGGTTAGAAGAGCACGAAACTTATCGGTAATCAATCAAAAACACAATCTCGATTTTACTATTAAATCAACAACCATTAATTTCCAAAGTCCGCTGCAAAATGTAAAAGTAATGTTGATGCAAAACGGAAAATTTAACAATGCTATTACCGGTATCAGACCTCAATATACAATTGGCAACGATTTGATTTACCGTTATGATACCGAAACCCAATTTTGGGCAGGCAATGAATTTTTGTTTTTTGAAAACAAAGACATTCGAGCAGCCAACAACAGCATCGCTCGTATCGATTCAAACGGCGGTATTTACAATGCCTATTTGTATCGAAACGAAGCCAGAGCTAATGTGCCTTACACTTATTTCCCCGACATCAACGGTAATTTTATAGTAAAAAACCTCAACGCTCAAAACAATGAAATTGAAGCCGATTATGCTTGGGTGTTTTTTACCCTTTCGGCACCGAACTACTTTGGAAAAAAATCAATTTATGTAAATGGCATGTTCAACGGTTTTGCTATAGGGGAAGAAAATAAAATGGAATACAATGCTGAGAAAGGAGTATACGAAAAAGCCATTATGATCAAACAAGGGTTTACCAATTATCAATATGTTGTTGCGGATGCTAATGGTAAAGTTGATGAAGAAAATGCTATAGACGGAAATTTTCATCAAACGGAAGACAATTATTTTGCCTTGGTGTATTACCGAGAAAACAACCAGCGTTTCGATCGAATTATAGGCAAAGGAATCGCCAGTTCAATTGATGCTACTTACTAATCAAAATTTAACATCTAATTCACTTAAGCAAGCGTATTTTTTGTAAATTTGACGACGTAATAGAATGAATACTACATGGTTTCACAAATAACAAGAGGTATTAAAATTTCGGTTCTGACTAGTTTTGAAGGTACTTACTTCAAAAACTACAAGATTCATTTTGCCTTTAGTTATGAAATCACCATTGAAAATCACAGTAAGGATTCGGTTCAACTTAACTCTCGTCATTGGGAAATTTTAGATTCACTCAATGAAAAAGAAATAGTAGACGGCGAAGGCGTTATTGGCAAAAAACCGGTGCTCAAGCCCGGAGAAAAACACACTTACAATTCGGGTTGCCTATTATCGTCACCATTTGGAGCGATGAGTGGCTACTTCAACATGATCAATTTTACCACTACCAAAACCTTTAAAGTAATTGTCCCAACCTTTAAGTTGAGCGCGCCATTTGCTTTGAATTAATTTTGAACCGACTTCTTGTCAAAATTTCAAATTTTCCTTTGTACTTTTGTTTAAAATTTAATGATTCTCAATATTGAATCTTTAAATCGTTCAATTGTTTAATCTTTTAATCAAATCAACATATGCCAAAAGGATTTTTTCATGTCCCGAAAGCGGTCAATGAACCTGTAAAATCATACGCTCCTAACTCACCTGAAAAAGCAGCCGTTTTAGCAGCCTACCAAAAAATGTGGAACGAAACCATTGAGGTTCCCAACTACATCGGAAGCGACGAAATTCGTACCGGAAATACCCGAAACATGACGGCGCCACACGACCACCAACACGTGTTAGGCACTTATCATTTAGCCGAAAAGAAACATATTGAACAAGCCATAGCTGCTGCCTTAGAGGCCAGAAAAAAATGGGCTAACATGGCTTGGGAACAAAGAGCAGCCATCTTTTTAAAAGCCGCAGAGTTGATTGCCGGACCTTACCGTGCTAAAATCAATGCAGCGACTATGATTGCGCAATCGAAAACCATTTTTCAAGCCGAAATTGACGCTTCTTGTGAGTTAATCGATTTCTTAAGATACAATGTAGAATTCATGACGCAAATTTACAGCGACCAACCTAAATCGGTTTCAGATGTTTGGAACCGAGTGGAATACCGTCCGCTGGAAGGATTTGTTTATGCCATTACACCTTTCAACTTTACCGCTATTGCAGCTAACCTTCCGGCCAGTGCCGCTTTGATGGGCAACACTGTGGTTTGGAAACCAAGTGACAGCCAGGTTTTTTCAGCTAAAGTAATTATTGATGTATTCCAAGAAGCCGGTGTGCCTGATGGTGTAATTAACGTAGTTTTCGGAGATCCGGTAATGATAACAGATACCGTTTTAGCCAGTCCTGATTTTGCGGGCGTTCATTATACCGGTTCAACTTTCGTATTCAAAGAAATTTGGAAAAAAATCGGCCAAAACATCCACACCTATAAAACCTACCCTAGAATTGTTGGTGAAACCGGAGGAAAAGATTTTGTTATGGTTCACCCGAGTGCCAATGTAAAACAAGTAGTGGCCAATACCATTCGTGGGGCTTTTGAATTCCAAGGGCAAAAATGTTCTGCCGCTTCAAGAGCGTATTTCCCTAAATCACTTTGGCCGGCAATTAAAGAAGAAATGAGTAAAGAGTTGGCTTCTATCAAAATAGGAAGCCCTGAAGATTTTTCCAACTTTGTCACTGCTGTAATCCACGAAGGTTCATTTGATAAGTTGGCCAAATACATCGACCAAGCCAAGCAAGATGCTGATGCAGAAGTAATTTTCGGAGGCAAGTATGATAAATCAAAAGGCTATTTTATTGAACCAACCGTAATCTTGACTTCAAATCCAAAATACACCACCATGGAAACTGAGTTATTCGGTCCGGTACTAACCGTTTATGTGTATGAAGATTCAAAATGGGCCGAAACTTTGAAATTGGTTGATGAAACTTCCGAATACGCTTTAACAGGAGCCGTTTTCAGCAGAGATCGTTACGCTATCGAAGAAGCTGCTTTGGCTTTACAAAACAGTGCGGGTAATTTTTACATAAACGACAAACCAACCGGAGCTGTAGTAGGCATGCAACCTTTTGGTGGCGCCAGAGCTTCGGGAACTAATGACAAAGCAGGTTCAATGCAAAATTTGTTGCGTTGGGTTTCGCCAAGAACCATCAAAGAAACTTTTGTAACTCCTGCCGATTACCGCTATCCGTTTTTAGGCGAATAGCCGTATATCATTCAATACCAAAAAGTCCGAGTTTATGCTTGGACTTTTTTTTTATAATCCAAATGGTATTTTTTGTATATTCGGAATTCAAAATCAAAAATTGAAAAACTATGAAAAAAATTACGCTTCTGATGATTTCGCTTCTTTCTTTTTTTTCATCGGCGCAAAACAACGCCTATGATGCACTGCAAGAAAAAAGCCAAACTAAAATCATTTATGATAGGGTTTTCGGCCTTGCCAACGCAACCGTGTTAAAACAAAAAGAAGTAAGCTCAAATTATTTTCTACAAGTATACCACGAATTGCAAAGAGCCGATTTTTTGGCGCGTTTGCCCAAACTGGAAGTGCTAAGAGAAGCTGCCAAATTAGGTGTTGTTCGACAAGAAATTCCATTAGGTGTTTTAATAACTGATTTTGAGAACATTCGCACCGGTGCTACTGATAACGGTGATATCTTTTTGAATGCCCATCAGCAATACCAAATCAAAAACGGAGTAGAAAATATTTTTGAGCAGCACGCTGTTAATTTGATTTCACCTTTGGTTTCGAAATCTAAAACCAATGACGTGACCTTTATTTTAAAAGAAGAACTCTTGTTTAACACAACAACAAGAGTCATTCAAAGCATCGCTTACCAGATTAATGAGAATGACCAATGGACTCCAATTCAAAAAAACCAGCCGTTCACTATTCATTTCAATGCCTCAGGCAAACAAACTGTAAACTGTAGAATTCAGTTCAGCAATGGTGAAGCTACCTATCAATCATTTGTCATTCAAATCGAATCGGCTGTAGATTTATCCGCCAGAAACAATCAAAACTCTTATTCTCCTAATGCCATTACTACTGTAACCGCAACTATTCCTTATCAAGGTTTTGGGGAAACAACATCATATTTAGGACAAGGAGAATATGAAATTTTTCCCGACACCGTTGATGGCATTTTAGACAAACCGGTATTTTTAGTGGATGGTTTCGACCCCGGAGATTCTCGAAATATAGCCGCGTTGTATGCCAGTTTGAATTATGGCACAGGTCAAAATTTAGCCAATTATTTAAGAACACTCGGTTTTGATATTGTGTTAGTCAACTTTCCAAATTACACTCGCCCTAACTCCACAACAGTAGTAGATGGCGGTGTAGATTTTATCCAAAGAAATGCTTTTGTTTTGGTGGAAGTCATTAATCAAATCAACGCACAAAAAGTCGGAACCCAAAAAAATGTCATCATCGGACCAAGTATGGGCGGATTGATTTCTCGTTATGCATTGCGCTACATGGAAACCAACAATTTAAACCACGATACTCGTTTGTACATTTCGTTTGATTCTCCGCACCAAGGCGCCAATGTGCCTATTGGTTTCCAACATTTGTTTAACTATATGGCCTTCGGTCCTTTAGGAAATGCTTCGGTACAACCGTTAGTAAATGGGTTAATAAAAAGCCCGGCGGCAAGACAAATGCTGATAGACCATCTGGAAGGGCATTTGCAAACCGGAAGTGCCTTCGAATTCAATACCGCTTCTGCCTCATTATTGCCTACAGGAGCGCCTAACTTCAGAAATGCATTTCAAAATGAATTGAATGCTATGGGATTCCCGACCACTGTTAGAAACATATCCATTTCAAACGGCGCCGGCAACGGAACCATGAATTACAGTCCGAATTTTGAAGTCATGAACCACACTTTCAATGTCTCAGCAACCCAAAGAGCTATTATAAACCTTCGTTTTACACCCGCGGCCAATCAAACCAATCAAGTAAGTCGATTTAGAGGGCAACAATTTGTCTTTATTACATGGATCACTGGCTTTGAAAGTTTGGCTAACTCAAAAGCTCCGGTAGAAACAGATGGACTTGACTCCGCTCCCGGAGGTCGTTTTGATATGAGTGGGTTCCAAGCCGATTTGGGAACTGACCCATTATTAACCGAGTTTTTCAACAACTTGAACGCCGACTATTTTACCTTCATCCCAACTTGGAGTTCAATGGCTATCTCGGGAACTAACAATCTTTACGCGCCTGTTACCGGTTCATCAGTAA
>NZ_JBILQL010000110.1:0-5483 GCF_044373165.1 Flavobacterium sp. | reverse complement strand
AATCCGCCGCAATCAGGAATCTTAGGAATGCACAATGTTGTGGAAAGAGCTATTGTAAGAAACGGACAAATCGTAATTGCACCGGTAATGTACGTGGCTTTATCGTATGACCACAGAATCATCGACGGACGTGAGTCGGTTGGATTCTTGGTAGCGGTAAAAGAAGCGTTAGAAAATCCGGTTGAAATTTTGATGAACAACAACCCTAAGAGAGCTTTAGAGCTATAGGGTTTCTACCTGCCTCGGATGAGGCGCCTATATATTAAATCCCGTTTGGTTTTCTGAACGGGATTTTTCGTTTATTTGCATACTGCGTGAAATTTGAAATTAAAAGGAGGACAGCCGGTGGCTGTCAGGTATTTCTAAAGTTTCTTTTATTTGCATAGGTCTTCGTTGATACTGTTGTTTGCGTTAGGGATTGCAGAGGAAATCCTTTTTAGTGTAAGCATAGGTTAAATAGAAAGGAAAATGCAATACTAAAAAGATTGGAACGGAAAGCCCGACCCTTGTGGACACGAGGCTGAAAGCCGACTGCCTGAAGGGAAACGCCCAAAAAATCAACTATGAAAAAAAACAAAAAGCAAGCCGCCATAGGTTTCATTTTTATCACAATGTTAATCGACATTACCGGTTGGGGTATCATCATTCCGGTAATTCCGAAGTTAATTTCCGAACTCATTAACGGCGATATTAGCGAAGCGGCTAAATATGGCGGCTGGTTAACCTTTGCTTATGCGATAACACAATTTGTCTGTGCCCCTTTGATAGGCAATTTGAGTGACAAATACGGACGCCGACCGATTATCCTGATTTCGCTCTTTGCCTTTGCGTTGGATTATTTGCTCTTGGCTTTTTCCCCAACCATTGTTTGGCTCTTTGTGGGCCGAATTATAGCTGGTTTAACCGGAGCGAGTATTACAACAGCATCCGCTTACATAGCCGATGTCAGCACCCCGGAAAATCGCGCCAAAAACTTCGGCATGATAGGCGCAGCCTTTGGTTTGGGTTTTATTATTGGTCCGGTGTTGGGCGGTTTGTTAGGACAATACGGTTCCCGAGTGCCGTTTTATGCCGCAGCGGTTTTGTGTTTGCTGAACTTTTTATACGGGTATTTTATCTTGCCCGAATCGCTGTCCAAAGAAAACCGTCGTGCCTTTGAATGGAAAAGAGCCAATCCGATAGGTGCTTTATTAAATTTGAAAAAATATCCTTCCTTAATCGGACTCATTTTAGCCATATTTTTGTTGTATGTAGGTTCTCATGCCGTGCACAGCAACTGGAGTTTCTTCACCATGTACCGTTTTGGTTGGGATGAAAAAATGGTCGGGATTTCTCTAGGTGTCGTAGGACTGTTGGTTGGTTTAGTGCAAGGTGGTTTGGTGCGTTTTACGAGTCCGCGTTTAGGCAACCAGAAAAGCATTTATTTGGGATTGTCGTTATATACTATCGGTATGCTGTTGTTTGCTTTTGCCACCCAAAGTTGGATGATGTTTGTCTTTTTAGTGCCTTATTGTTTAGGCGGTATTGCCGGTCCGGCTTTGCAATCGGAAGTTTCCGGAAAAGTACCGGCTAACGAACAAGGTGAAATTCAAGGGACGTTGGCGAGTTTGATGAGTGCCTCGGCTATTATCGGTCCGCCTATGATGACGAATACTTTTTACTTCTTTACCCACGATGAAGCACCGTTTCCATTGCCAGGAGCGCCATTTATTTTGGGAGGTTTCTTGATGTTATTGAGTACTATTTTGGCGTATTATTCGATGAAGAAACACTTTACTTCAGGTACAGGCAGTGATTATAGTAATCAATAATCGCTTTCCCTTCCAATAAAACATCAGCGCCTATAATGCCGTGAACGGGTTTGGCTTTGTATTGTTGTAAGGCCTGATTGACATGTGTCATATCAAAGACGATTAAGTGGAAACCATCCGTTTTCCACCGGCCGATTTTCAAATCATTGTTTTTAGCCAATTGCGTAAACATGCCTGTAGCTCCGGCTCCGGCGGCTTTGGTTTTCGATTTTCCGGCGGTGAGATTAAAAAAATCAACCTTGTCAAAACCCACACAACTGTTGGAAGCACCGGTATCCAAAATAAAGTTTCCCGTAACCCCGTTAATAGACGCCTTAACCAGTAAATGTTGGGTTTTAGAAACTTTAAAATTGATTTTTTTGTACTTTTCTTTTTTCAGTACTTCCTGTAAGTTTTTCATAGCCTTGAATTGGTTTCCAAAAGTAATCTAAAATCCATTATCCTAAAAAAATCTGAAGAAACTTAGTACCTTAGCACCTCAAAATATTAGTGCCTTTAATCCCGATGATTTTAACCGATACCCACACGCATTTGTATTCCGAAGAGTTTGAGAACGATCGCACTGAGATGATCCAACGGGCTATCGATGCAGGAGTTTCTCGTTTTTTTGTTCCTTCGATTGATTCGACCTATACCCAAAAAATGTACGAGTTGGAAGCGCAGTTTCCACAAAACATTTTTTTAATGATGGGGTTGCATCCGTGTTATGTAAAACCGGAGACGTATACAGTAGAATTGGCGCATGTGGAAAGCGAATTGGCGCGCAGAAAATTTCAAGCCATCGGCGAAATCGGCATTGATTTGTATTGGGATAAAACGACCTTAGCCATCCAACAGGAAGCGTTTCGACGTCAAATTCAATGGGCTAAAAAATATCAGATGGCCATCAACATCCATTGCCGAGACGCATTTGATGAAGTTTTTGAAGTGTTGGAGAGTGAAAAGGCTGATGATTTGTTCGGTATCTTTCATTGTTTTACCGGTGATTTTCAACAGGCACAACGCGCTATCGGCTTGAATATGAAGCTTGGTATTGGCGGTGTGGCGACATTTAAAAACGGTAAGATTGACCAATTTTTGAAGGATATAGATTTAAAGCACATTGTTTTAGAAACCGATTCGCCTTATTTAGCACCGGTGCCTTATCGTGGCAAGCGCAACGAAAGTAGTTATACTTTGCTGGTGGCCGAAAAGTTAGCTCAGATTTACGAACTTCCCGTAGCCGAAATTGCCCGAATAACTACTGAAAACGCCAAGACTGTTTTCGGGATTTAATCATTTTATAACGGGCATTTGAGATTTTTTTTGTTCATTTGTTCTACAAATAAGCCTATACGAACATGTCAAAGTTTAATGCCATCCGACCTTATTATGATGCTGAGGTAAATGAAGCCATTTTATCAGCGATAAATCATCCGATGATGAAGGCATTGATGAATTTTGCCTACGAAAATGTAGATGATTCCGTTTGGAAAGAACAATTAAAGCGCACCCATTCTATTCGCGATTTTCAAATCAATTTTGCATACAAAGCGGTTAAAAAAGTTTTGGAGAAAAGTTCAGACGGGCTTTCAACTTCGGGTTTTGAAAAGTTAGAACCCAACACTGCTTATTTGTTCATTTCCAACCACCGCGATATTATTTTAGATACGTCTTTGCTAAATGTTTGCTTGCACGAACATGGTTTGGTGATGACAGCCTCGGCTATCGGAGACAACTTAGTAAAAAAAGATTTTTTAAAAACCTTGTCTAAACTCAACCGGAATTTTTTAGTACAACGCGGTTTGCCTCCCAGAGAGTTATTGGAAAGTTCTAAATTAATGTCGGAATATATTGGTCAGTTATTGCTTCGGGAAAACCGTTCAGTTTGGATTGCCCAAAGAGAAGGCCGAACCAAAGACGGCAATGATGCTACCCATAGCGGTGTTTTGAAGATGTTAGCAATGGCTTCAGGAGAATCAAGTATGCTCGACTATTTTAAAAAACTAAAAATTGTTCCGGTTTCTATTTCTTATGAATACGATCCGACAGATGCTTTAAAAATGCCGCAACTCATGGCTGAAGCCAATGCGGAAAAATACATCAAAGACAAGAACGAAGATTTTATTACTTTGTTGAGTGGTATCATCGGCCAAAAGAAACGCATCCACATCCATGTTGGAGAGATTTTATCCAATGAAATCGATGAGATTGCGCATGAGTTTGACAATACTAATAAGCAAGTCCAGGCTTTGGCTCAGGTTTTAGATGATTCTATTTTACAAAGTTACAAACTTTGGCCTACCAATTATATCGCTTACGATTTGCTATTTAAATCCGAACAATTCAAAGCATTTTATACCGAAAATGAGAAATCACTTTTTGAAAGACGCTTGGAAATGCGAATTGACGAATCGAATCCGCAAATGGTAGAAGGATTTTTAGCCATGTATGCCAATCCGGTGGTCAATAAAATGAAGTATGAAAACGCAGGTTAAACCCAATATTTTGTTGATTTATACCGGTGGTACCATCGGAATGATGAAAGACTTTGAAACCGGAGCGCTCAAGGCTTTCAACTTCAAGAAACTATTGCAAAAAATCCCTGAGCTCAAGCAATTGGATTGTAATATAGAAACCATTTCCTTTTCAAAACCCATAGATTCTTCTAATATGAATCCGGATAAATGGGTGCAGATTGCCACTATTATTGAAGAAAAATACAACGACTTTGACGGATTTGTTATTCTTCACGGCTCCGATACCATGTCGTATTCCGCTTCCGCCATGAGTTTTATGCTCGAAAATTTAGCAAAGCCGGTTGTATTTACCGGCTCTCAATTACCGATAGGGGATTTGCGTACGGATGCGAAAGAGAATTTGATTACAGCCATTCAAATAGCTTCTTTACAACAAAAAGGAAAACCGGTTATCAAGGAAGTTTGTTTGTATTTTGAATACAAATTGTATCGAGGCAACCGAACCACTAAAATCAATGCGGAACATTTTAATGCTTTTACTTCGCCTAATTATCCGCCTCTGGCAGAATCGGGGGTACATTTGAATGTGAATCCCAATGTTATTTTAGAAAAACATTCCAATAAAAAATTGTTGGTTCATAAAGTTTTAAATGACAATGTGGTTATCATAAAGATGTTTCCCGGAATTAATGCGAATGTTTTGGCCGCTATTGTTGCCACACCTAACCTCAAAGGAATAGTTTTGGAAACCTATGGTTCCGGTAACGCCCCGACAGAAGACTGGTTTATCCAAATTCTAAAAAAAGCCATCAAGCAAGGTTTACATGTGGTGAATGTTACCCAATGTTCAGGAGGTAGTGTCAATATGGGCCAATATGAAACCAGTACCCAACTGAAGAAAATCGGAATTATCTCGGGCAAAGACATTACTACGGAAGCCGCTGTAACCAAGTTGATGTATTTGTTAGGACAAAATGTATCAGCTACAGTTTTCAAGACCATTTTTGAAACTTCTTTGCGTGGAGAAATGCAATAAGAATTTTGCAACACGCTTTTATAAATCATTTTTTTTGTTGTTCTTTGCACCACGAATTTAGAGAGGTGTCCGAGTGGTTGAAGGAGCAAGCCTGGAAAGTTTGTATGTGGGTAACTGCATCGAGGGTTCGAATCCCTTCCTCTCTGCGATGAAAACCGAAGCGAAAGCTTCGGTTTT
>NZ_JBILQL010000031.1:0-22832 GCF_044373165.1 Flavobacterium sp. | reverse complement strand
TACGCCAATTGAGTTTTGGGCTTTTAGATATGGCTTATCACGCGAAACCACAAAAGATTGACAATGTCAAAGCTTTTGAAAAAGCCGCCATGGACAACACTACTTTGTATCCGGATGTGGCTGAGAATTGCATGAGCGTTTCGTTTTCGCATATTTTTCAAGGCGGTTATTCTTCGGGCTATTACAGTTATAAATGGGCGGAAGTCTTGGATGCTGATGCTTTTGCTTATTTTCAAGAGAAAGGTATTTTCAACAAAGAAGTTGCAACTAAATTTAAAGACAACGTGCTTTCTAAAGGTGGCACAGAGTTACCAATGGAACTCTACAAACGTTTCCGCGGCCAAGAACCAAAGCCGGAAGCTTTGTTGAAACGCGCGGGATTGATTTAGACTACTTAGATTGTTAGACTGCTTAGATATTTGAAACCGGAGTTAAGGCTTCGGTTTTTAGAGAGTTTAGCCTTTTTTGCCATAGTTTCTTATTTGGAAAGCCATAACTTAAATTCAACTGTTTTTTCAACTGCTACAAAAATGTTTTCATTACCAAAATTGGGTTTTAAAATTAATTTTAATTTTAATTTTGAAACATAGTACATTTCTTGGATTGAATTTATAGATATCAAAAACTTTTTGTTTACTCTAAAAAATTCTTTCGGATTAATTTCTTCCTCTATCTTTTTTAAACTTAAATCTAATGGTAATTTTTTGCCATCAATCAAACAGGCAAAGGTCAATTTATCTTCTGAAAAAAAATACGCAATATTATCAATAGATATTGACTTTAATTGATTATTTATCTTCACTAAAAAACGATTTCTATACCTTGATTCAATATCAAAAATCATTTTATTATAATTAGGATATGTTGTAAGACTTTTATACTTATCGATACTCTTTTTTAAACTTTGAATTGAAATTGGTTTTAAAAGATAATCAATACTATTTATTTCAAATGCTTTAATCGCATATTCTGAATAGGCAGTGACAAAAATAACAGGACAAGTAACATTGACTTCCTCAAATATTTTAAAACAATAATCATCAGAAAGATTAATATCTAAAAAAATTAAATCAGGTATACTTTCGCTTAAACAAGAAATGGCCTCCTTAACTGAATCAATCATTTCAACAACATTCATTTCGGGTTCAATCGATTCAATCATTTTCTTTAATCGCTCTGCTATCAATATTTCATCTTCAATAATAATAACTTTAATCATAACTCGACTTAATTAAGGGGATTTCAACTCTAAAAATATTATTTTCAATTTTAAAAGAAGGTTCTCCACAATTTAGTAAAACGTATTGTTTTTTTATACTTTTCATACCAATTCCAAAAGATTCCGTTTTTACAGCATTTATTTTAGGATTAAAATTATTCTCAATTATCAATTGCTCTTCTCTAGAATAGATGCAAATTTTCAAAGGATTATGTTTATCAAAAACGGTATGTTTTAAAGCATTCTCGATTAATATTTCAAGCGTTAGAGGAGGTATTAAATAATCTAATTTAGAAACATCAACAGAACTCTCAAGTTTTATTAACCCCTGATGTCGAATCAATTGAAGTTCAAAATAAGAATTTAGTAGTTTGAGTTCTTCTGATAAAGTAACTAAAATTTCATCAGAATTAGTGAGACTGTATCGAAAAACATTGGATAATTCCTCTACAAATTTTATTGCTTTTTCAGGTTCAGTATCAATTAAACTAGTAATATTACTAAAACAATTAAAAAGAAAATGAGGGTTTAGTTGATTCTTAAGTGACATATATTTATCATTAAGATTTTCAATCTCATTTTCTTTTAGCCTTATTTTTAATTCCTTTTTTTCAAATTCGTTTTCTAAATAAATCTCAAATAAATAAATAAATAAAACTACACTACTTACAATAATTAAAATGGCAAAAAAAAGCGTATCAAAAAAAATTAAATCTTCATCATCATTAAATAAGACCAAGGAAATTAGTCTTAGTAGAAAACTAAAAAATATAATTGTAGCAATACTGACAAAAAAAAGGAATGTTCTTTTGTTGAATAATTCAACTCTTTTGTAATAATAACTTTCAATTGTTCTCTTTCTGATCAAATAAATTATTAAGATAAAAATAAAACTTAGCGGAAATAAATAAATCTGATCTTGTATAGCTTCAAAAAAAGAACTTTCATTATAGTCTTCTAAAAAATTCAAAAAACTAAATATAAAGCAAATTATACTATACAAGATCAATCTATTCTTCATTCCTAAATTAAAATTACTCAATCAAAATACTATCCTCTTCTATATCTACGGCATAAAAATAACCTAAAATTCTATTAGTAGGATTTGATGTGTTTATAATATTACTTCTTATAGAAGCAGGTGGTGGATTTCCAACAAAAGAAATACCCTGATTGCCCGTTTGTGTAAATAACTCAAATAGAAATTGATAGTATTTTTTTGATATTCCTAATTGTTGTGCTTTTGCCACATCACCAATTTCAAAAGAAACTTCTTCATTTGGATTAATTCCAATTCTTTGTTGACCATCAAAAAACCTATCGGTTACAATTAATGTTTCTGAATTACCGGGATCAGGAACAATGGTAAAAATATCGTTTTTGAAAACTCTATAATAATAATAATTTTCAATCCCTACCGGATCAGTAGAATCAAATTTAAGAAAATATCCAGCATCTGTAATAAAGGTTTCTTCTTCAAATTCATAATAAAAATTGTCAAATGGAGGTACCTCGTTTAAAGTATCTGAACCCACATAGGTCTCATTATTCCAAACAATTGTAATGGTATAAGTTTTACCGATTTCTGGTAATAAGTTGTTGTTTGTATAATTGCCGTTTTGTGTATAAACAAAATTCCAAGTAGTATTTCCATCCGATACAGTTACAATTGCGTCTGAAACAAAAGGATTGTCTGAATTATCTAAAAAAGGTATTGATTTAGTTAATTTAATTACTTGAGTTGTATTGTCTGCTTTACGTTCAATTCCACCCTCAATAACAAGACGTTCAATTGAGTTAAGAGTAATATCATTTGTAACATCTTCTTCACAAGAAATGAAAACAATAGAAAAAATTACAATATGTAATACTTTTTTTATTTTATTTATGGTGCTCATGTTTTTATTTTTTTAGTTATATAATGTTGAAGTCATTTTAAAATTTAAATTCATAGGTTACACTTGGAACAATCCCAAAAAATGACAATTTGGTTGCTTCAGTATTTCCAGTTGCAATTTCTACATCGTTTACTTCACTAATTTCCCTGAAAAATATGGAGGCAGCATTTTGTCTGTTATATAGATTAGCTATACTAAAAATCCATTTACCGGTTTTATTACTATCTTTTTTAGGATTTAAAGTTGCAGAAATATCTAAACGGTGATATACAGGAAGTCTATTCCCGTTTCTTTCACTATAGTCAGCCACAACTAACCCATTTTGTTCATATCGTCCTGTTGGATATGTTACTGGTCTTCCAGTACTAAAAGTAAATACCCCACCAAATTCCCATCTTGAATTCGTTTTATAGAGTCCTACAAGATTTAATCGGTGTAATTGATCTACATTATTGTCATAGTATTCATTGTTATTTATTCCGTTTATCCTATTCTCGCTTTTTGATAACGTATAACTTAACCAACCGGTTAATTTACCCGTATTTTTATTAAGTAAAAACTCTAAACCATAGGCTCTCCCTACTCCTTGAACAACTTGAGTCTCGACATCTTCTCTAAAAAGTAAATCAGCACCATCTTTGAAATCAGTAACATTAGTTAATTTTTTATAATAAGCTTCTACCGAAAAATCATAGCTACTTTCTTTTACATTCGAAAAATAACCTAAAGCGATTTGATCTGCATACTGCGGCTTTATGTATGGCCCACTTGGTGTCCAAACATCTAATGGTGTAGGTGATGTTGTATTAGTTACTAGATGTATATACTGATACATTCTATTAAAACTCGTTTTAAAAGAATTTCTATCATTTAATAAATATCGCATTGAAAAACGCGGTTCCAAATTATTAAATTGTTTTATAACCTCTCCAGAACCATATTTTTTTTCACTTACAACTTCATTCTCTTCATAAACTCCATAAACAGGATCAAAGCTTAGAGGTTTTCCCGTTTCATAAATCCTTATACTTTCATTACCCAATCTCATAAAATTTGAAAATCTTAAACCTGCTTGAATGTTTAGTTTTTCAGACAAATCAAACTCCGTATCAATATACATTCCGTTTTCTAAAGCAAAATTATTTTGAAATTTCTCCGCACTAATACTTGATCCATTGATTGCAGAAATTCTTCCAGGATTAAATTTATAATGTGTAATATCAACACCGGTTCTCACAGTGGCTTTTGAACTAGCATACCAAGTTAATTTAGGTTTAAAATTAAAGTTTGTAATATTTGATTTCCACCTAAACTCAGAACCTGATCTTAAATTATCTAACTCATAATCATAATTAGAAAAAATAGCTGAAGTTTGAAAAAATAATTTTTCACTTATTGCATTTGTCCATCTAATTGTTCCGATTGCATTACCCCAAGATGTTCCAATAAATTTAGGAAGTTCAAACCTGTCTCGACCAAAGTATCCAGAAAGAAAAATTTTATTCTTTTCATTTAAATCATAATTGGCTTTTAAATTCAAATCATAAAAAAAGAGTACATTATCATTAAACTCATCATCTAAAAATGTAAATGCGTCTACATAAGATCTTCTTCCGGCAAACATATATGAGCCTTTTCCTTCCCCAACGGAGTCTTTTTTTATAGGACCTTCAACTAATACCCTACTCAAAATTAAACCAATTCCTGCTTCACCATTAAATTCTTTCTTATTTCCCTCTTTTTGACGTACATCTAACACAGATGATAATCTACCTCCATAAGTAGATGGAATTCCTCCTTTATATAACTTTACATCTTTAATGGCGTCTGAATTAAACACTGAAAAAAATCCAAACAAGTGTGATGCATTATAGATTGTTGCATCATCTAATAAAATTAGATTTTGATCTGCATTTCCTCCCCTAACATTGAAACCTGAAGATGCTTCATTGACGCTTGAAACTCCGGGAAGTAATTGTATTGATTTAATCACATCAGGTTCTCCTAATATAGCAGGTAGTTTCTTGATTGTAGAGGCTTTTAAAGTATTTACACTCATTTCAGTACTCTTCACTTTGTTCTCAATTTTTGTTGTGGATATTACAACTTCATTAAGATTAAAAGAGTCATCTTCTAATTTTAAATCTATTTTTAAATTAGACTTTATTTCAATCTCCTTCTCTATAGTTTTATAACCCAGATAACTTACATAAATAATATGTTTACCCTCCTCTAGCGAAAAAGAAAAATAACCATATTCATTGGTTACATTTCCTGATTTAGAATTGGTATAAACATTTACACCAAATAATTTTTCTCCTGTTTTACTGTCTTCAACATATCCTGAAATAGTAAGTTTATTTTGTCCAAATGAAATACTTGTAAATAATAATAGAATTAATAAATTAAATTTTTTCATAATTATATTTTTTAAACTTTTGCCCAAAATTAAATTTCACAAGTATTTTTTAATCTTATTTTCCGACGAACCTTAATTTAATTTGATAAACCTTTAATTTTGATGTTAAAGCTGGAAAAATTGAAACAAAAACTATTCGGACAAGAACCAAAGCCGGAAGCTTTGTTGAAAAGAGCAGGATTGATTTAGATGGTTAGACTACTTAGATAATTTATAACCGGAGTTAAGGCTTCGGTTTTTTTGTGCACTATACCCGCGTTAAGGATTGAAGTGGCATCCTTTTTTGCATTTCATTTTCAAATGAAATACAAAAAAGATAGAACGGAAAGCCCGACCTGAAAGGGAACGCCCAAAATATTAAAATATCTTTCATTTTTTATTGAAAGTTTAAAAACTTTTATTTACCTTTGACTTATGGAATTCAGAGAAGCCAAAAATAAGTTCGTTCAAACCTGGGGCGCGTTAGGTTCACAATGGGGAATCAACAAAACCATGGCGCAAATTCATGCCTTGTTAATGGTGTCGAATGAAGCGGTTTCGATGGAAGACATTATGGAGGAATTGCAAATTTCCCGTGGCAATGCCAGCATGAATTTAAGAGCGTTGATGGATTGGGGCATAGTTTATAAAGAGTACAAAACCGGAGAGCGTAGAGAATATTTTACTGCCGAAAAGGACTTAGATGAATTGGCCGTAAAAATCTCCAAAGAACGCAGCAAACGCGAAATCAAACCGGCTTTGAAAGTGTTAAAAGAAGTGTCTTCCATCGAAGCTGACGGCACTGCTGAAGAAAGACATTTTGTAGAGCAAACCACCAAATTGTATGATTTTGTATTGAAAGCCGACAATGTTTTAGACAAAATGACCGAGTACAAAGACAATTGGTTGGCGCAGATTTTACTAAAGTTTATGAAATAGATAGAACCGAAATAAAAATCCTTTTTTTTAATCAAAACTTTCATTTTTTTCTGAAAGTTTAAAACAGTAAATAATCATGAAAAACATTCAATATTTCAATGCTTTTGCGGTTGTACTTCCATTCCTCATCTTAATTTCATATCCCATCATTAAGGAAGTAGCATTTATATATTCACTTTTGTCAACAATTTTAACAGGATTCATACAGGTTATTCTAGGTTTATACCTGTTGAATGATGAACCTAACGATAGAAAACTTCAATTTTATATTGGTGCAGTAGTAACTTTTTTCACGCTTTGGTTCATTAATGCCCAAATTGGATATAATGACATCTTAACCTTCATTTTGATTGGTATTCCTCCTTTGTTAGCCTTCTATTTAACTTTTGTAATTTATAAAAAAGCAAAGTCATGAACCTCAACATCCTTGGTTACGCCATCTATCTATTAATAACCATTTTCATCATTGTCAAAGTAGGTCGAATTTGTTACCAAAACGGTAATATTTATGTCGCCCAACTTATTCCCGACCACATGGATTTGTGTCATAAAATCAATCAGGTGTTGCTGTTGGGTTATTATCTACTGAACATTGGCTACTGTGCTATGACTTTAATTTCTTGGGAAAAGATTATCACATTTAACCAACTTATAGAAGTCATTGCCTTCAAATCGGCTATAATAATTGGCACAATTGCCTTTATGCATTACGGCAACATTTTCGTTCTTACCAAATACATTCAAAAATTAATTTAAATACTTATCATCATGGAAACCACAAAAATTTTAATCGGTTACGCTATCTATTTACCAATAGCATTGTTCCTTACATATTATGTTTCTAGAACACTTTTCAAAAACAGTAAAATATACATGTTAGACATTTTTAAAGGTCGCGAAGAAATTGCGAATGCTACGAACAAACTCTTTGAAACCGGGTTTTATTTGCTCAATCTTGGCTTTGCCTTAATGATTTTGGAAATGAATCTTTACAATGACAGTTATCAGTTGCTAATCGAAAAACTGAGCTACAAAATTGGTGGATTTACGATTTATCTTGGCTTGATGTTGTTCTTGAATTTATACTTCTTTTTTAGAGGAAAAAGAAAAGCCAGAGAAAATCAAAACCAACAAAATGCGATTGCCTAAACAAAAACCAACAGTGGAAATCATTAAACCGGAGTGTAGGCTTCGGTTTTTTTATTGAAATAAAAGAAGCAAAACCCACCACAAAATCGGAATGCTTTCTGCCCAAAAAGAAGAATAATACTTTGATTCTTTTTGATTGGCAAATAACAAAAACAGAAACACAGTTAAAGCAACTCCTGATTTCAGAATCAAAGTTTGGGAATTAAAATGGGCATACAAAAACTCTAAACTAAGAAACCCAACCAACAATAAACTTCCTACCCATTTCGTTCGCTTAACTCCTATCTGCTGCGGTACTGTTTTCAAATGCGGATCATCTAGTTTCAAATCGATGATTTCAAAAATCAATATCAAAACGAAAATCAAAATAAAACGCTGCAAAGCGACCAAAAAAACATAAATAGTCAATGGAATATCAGCATTAATAATCGGTAAAAATAAAGTCACGCCAACCCAACACAAAGCCACAATGTAAATTTTTATGCCGGCCCAATTTCGAGCGTTTTTTTTATTGGGAAAGAAAGGCAAAGTATAAAGTAATGTCAGTATCAAAAAAACCACCGCAATGATTTTGGTTTTTTGAGCCAATTGGAAAAAGTAAAATCCGCAAGCCAAAAACGATAAAAAACTTACAATCGCTATGGCTTTTAACTGCCTTCTCATTTGTAATTTTTGAGTTCTTGCTAAAGCATCATACTTCACAAAATTATACCCTACAATCGTTCCGAAAAAAGCAAAATAGGCACTCGTTTCAATTGCCGAAATTTGAAACAAAAAACCCGTCATTCGCACCAAAGCATAAACCGACAAAGCCACGTGTATACTGCTGTTGAGATAAAAGTCGAAAAGTCGTTTTAAAAATAGCATAGACTAAAAGTAAGCAAAGTGTTAATAAGAAGCCTTTTCGGTTGAAAAATTGTCAAAATATTAGACTTTGTTTAGCACAAAATTAAAACATTAATAATTACTTTTGTTGGCAATAAAAACAACACAAACAAACACCTTTAGACTATACAATTTAATGAGAACAGACGCATTTGCATTACGCCACATAGGTCCACGTGAGAGCGACCTAAAACACATGTTCAAAACCATCGGAGTCGAATCTTTTGACCAATTAATTTATGAAACCATACCGGATGATATTCGTTTGAAAAGCGACTTGAATCTGGACGCACCCATGACCGAATATGAGTACTTAACCCACATACAGGAATTGGGCAAAAAGAATAAAGTATTCAAATCTTATATAGGATTAGGCTATCATCCAACGATTGTTCCGGCGGTTATCCAAAGAAATATTTTTGAAAATCCGGGTTGGTACACGGCCTACACACCTTACCAAGCAGAAATTGCTCAAGGTCGTTTAGAAGCGATTTTGAACTTCCAAACGATGGTTATCGAGTTAACCGGAATGGAAATTGCCAATGCTTCATTATTAGATGAAGGAACCGCAGCAGCAGAAGCCATGGCTTTGTTATATGACGTACGTACTCGTGACCAAAAGAAAAACAATACCCGTAAATTTTTCGTTTCAGAAGAAATCTTACCGCAAACCTTATCGGTTTTACAAACGCGTTCTACGCCTATCGGTGTAGAATTAGTAGTGGGCAACCACGAAACTTTTGATTTTTCAACCGACTTCTTCGGAGCCATTTTACAATATCCGGGAAAATACGGTCAGGTAAATGACTATAGTGGCTTTATTGCAAAAGCCAATGAAAACGAAATTAAAGTAGCGGTTGCAGCTGATATTTTATCTTTAGCTACCTTAACTTCTCCCGGAGAAATGGGTGCATCTGTTGTAGTAGGAACGACTCAGCGATTTGGTATTCCAATGGGTTATGGCGGACCACACGCAGCTTACTTTGCCACTAAAGAAGAGTTCAAACGCTCTATGCCGGGAAGAATCATCGGAGTTTCGATAGATGCCAACGGAAAACGTGCCTTACGTATGGCTTTAGGAACGCGCGAGCAACACATCAAAAGGGAAAAAGCGACTTCAAATATTTGTACAGCACAAGTGTTACTAGCCGTTATGGCCGGAATGTATGCGGTATACCACGGACCAAAAGGCTTGAAATACATTGCCAATAAAGTACACGCTTCGGCAGTGACTTTGGCGGATGCTTTGAATCAATTAGGCGTTTACCAAACCAATACCGCTTTCTTCGATACGATTTCGGTAAAAGCAGATGCAACTAAAGTAAAAGCGATTGCTGAAAAACAGGAAGTCAACTTCTTTTATGTAGATGCCGAGACAATTTCAATTTCGTTAAACGAAACTACTTCTTTAAACGACTTGAACCAAATCATCGCCATTTTTGCAGCAGCAACCGGTAAGGAAGCTTTCAAGGTTACCGAATTAAATTCAAATAATAATTTCCCGACTTCCTTGGAAAGAACTTCTACGTTCTTGCAACACGAAGTATTCAACAACCATCATTCTGAATCTCAGTTGATGCGTTATATCAAAAAATTAGAGCGCAAAGATTTATCGTTAAACCACTCGATGATTTCGTTAGGTTCTTGTACGATGAAACTAAATGCCGCAGCTGAAATGTTGCCATTATCTATGGCGAATTGGAACAGCATTCACCCATTCGCTCCTATCGAACAAGCTGAAGGTTATATCACGATGCTTAAAAAATTAGAGCAACAATTGAACGTAGTTACCGGTTTTGCCGGAACAACTTTGCAACCCAACTCAGGTGCGCAAGGCGAATATGCCGGTTTGATGGCAATCCGTGCTTACCACCAATCTCGCGGTGACCACCACAGAAATGTGTGTTTGATTCCATCATCGGCTCACGGAACCAATCCGGCTTCGGCGGCGATGGCAGGCATGCAAATTATCGTAACCAAAACCATGGAAAACGGTAACATCGATGTAGAAGATTTGAGAGCAAGAGCCATTGAGCATAAAGATAATCTTTCAGCCTTGATGGTAACTTATCCATCAACACACGGTGTTTTTGAAAGTGCTATTTGTGAAATCACCCAAATCATCCACGATAATGGTGGTTTGGTTTATATGGATGGTGCCAATATGAATGCGCAGGTTGGCTTGACCAATCCGGCCACAATTGGTGCTGATGTTTGTCACTTGAACTTACACAAAACGTTCGCGATTCCTCACGGTGGTGGCGGACCTGGTGTTGGGCCAATTTGTGTCAACGAAAAACTAGTGCCTTTCTTGCCTACCAATCCAATCATCAAAGTTGGTGGCGACCAAGCAATTACTGCTATTTCTGCTGCACCTTATGGTTCGGCTTTGGTGTGTTTGATTTCTTATGGTTACATCACCATGTTAGGTGCTGAAGGTTTGAAAAGCTCTACAGAACACGCGATTTTGAATGCCAATTATATGAAAGCCCGTTTAGAAGCACATTATCCGGTTTTATATTCGGGAGAAATGGGACGCGCGGCACACGAAATGATTTTAGATTGTCGTTCGTTCAAACAAAACGGCATCGAAGTAACGGATATCGCCAAACGTTTGATGGATTATGGTTTCCACGCACCAACAGTTTCTTTCCCGGTAGCCGGAACTTTAATGATTGAACCAACAGAATCCGAAGATTTAGCTGAGTTAGATCGTTTTTGTGATGCAATGATTGCCATTCGTAAAGAAATTGACGCTGCTTCGGCTGATGATACTAATAACGTATTGAAAAATGCACCTCATACTTTGGCGATGCTAACAGCGGATACTTGGGTTTACCCTTATACTCGTGAGCAAGCGGCTTATCCTTTGGAGTACATTCACGAAAACAAATTCTGGCCAAGCGTTCGTCGTGTGGATGATGCTTATGGTGACCGAAATTTAGTTTGTTCATGTGCGCCGATTGAGGCTTATATGTAAACTATAAAATTCCAATACTAAAATCCCAAATTCCAATTACTGAATTTGGGATTTTAATTTTTCTATTAGAAAAATAGACTCTCATTTTTATTTATAACAATATCACAGTCACGATAACTCAAAATCATATGAAAATCAAAAACATAGTTTTCGACTTTGGAGGCGTTTTAGTGGACTGGAATCCTAGACATTTATATAAAAATCATTTTCAGGATACCAATGAAATGGAATTATTCCTCAAAAACATATGTACTGAGGAATGGAATATAGAGCAAGATAGAGGACGTTCTCTTTCAGAAGCGACTAATGAATTGCAAAAGAAGTTCCCAGAACATAGCGCATCCATATCGCTCTTTTATGATCAATGGGAAGTTATGTTAAAAGGCGAAATTCCGGGAACTGTTGCCATACTGCACAAACTGAAAGAAAAATACACCCTTTATGGTTTGACAAACTGGTCTTCGGAAACCATTCACATTGCCTATGAAAGGTTTTCTTTCTTTCAGGAGTTTGAAGGAATTGTAGTTTCCGGAACAGAAAAACTGATAAAACCCGACAAAAGAATTTATCAATTGTTACTGGACAGATATTCGATAAAAGCGGAAGAAAGCATTTTTATAGACGACAATATAAACAATGTAAAAGCAGCAAAAGAACTTGGTTTTTATGCCATCCATTTTGAAAATTCCACACAATTGGAAACAGCCCTTTCTACCATAATAACAATTTAAAGCTAGAAAAAAATGACTGATATCCAAAACCAAGACGACCTTTACCTACTCGTTAATGAATTCTACAAAAAGCTTTTGTCAGATGATGCTATCAGTTACATTTTCACCGAGGTGGTCAAAATAAAACTCGAAGAGCATTTGCCTATCTTAGTTACTTTTTGGTCACAAGCGATATTGGGAACCGGAGGTTACACCAACAATCTAACGCAAATTCACTTGGATGTCAATGCGAAAGAATACCTGTCACCTGAGCTGTTTAAAATTTGGTTAAACCACTTTAACACCACCGTCGATACACTTTTTAAAGGAGAAAAGGCGGAACGTATCAAAACCCAGGCATTAAGTATCGGAACAATTATGCAAATTAAAATCGCTCAGCAAAAAGGCAATTAATTATCGTATCTATAATTTTAACTATCTTTTAGTAAACTTTTCGTAATTATTTTAAAAAATTATAAAAACAACAACGGTTGAATAAATTTATTAATAATTTCGTAATGAAATAGTAAAGCAATGAACATAAAAATAACCGGTTCAGGAAGCTATATCCCAACCGAAACAGTTACCAATCAAGATTTCACCAAACACGTTTTTCTAAATGATGACGGAACACCATTTCCACTTCCAAATGAAGTCATCACCGAAAAATTTTACGATATCACCGGAATTGAAGAACGCCGTTATGTAACGGATGATTTACAAACTTCCGACATTGCCACTATTGCTGCTCAAAGAGCTATTGAAGATGCCGGTATTGATCCGGAAACTTTAGATTACATCATCTTTGCACACAACTTTGGCAACGTAAAAAAAGGGGCTATCCAAACCGATTTACTCCCGAGTTTAGCCACCAGAGTTAAATTTGATTTGCGCATCAAAAACCCGAAATGTGTTGCTTATGATATGCTATTTGGCTGTCCGGGTTGGGTAGAAGGCGTAATCCAGGCACAAGCATTTATCAAAGCCGGAATGGCTAAAAAGTGTCTGGTCATTGGTGCCGAAACTTTATCTCGCGTGGTAGACATGCACGATCGCGACAGTATGATCTATTCCGACGGTGCCGGCGCTACTATTATAGAAGCGACTGATGACGAAGGTGGAATCTTAGCACATGCATCAGCCACTTTTACTTATGACGAAGCTTATTATTTATTCTTCGGAAACTCTTTCAACAAAAACCATGATCCCGATGTGCGCTATATCAAAATGCACGGCAGAAAAATCTATGAGTTTGCTTTGAGTCAGGTACCGAAAGCGATGAAAGAATGTGTGGAATCCAGTGGCGTGGACATTAGTAAAATCAAAAAGGTCTTAATTCACCAAGCCAACGAAAAAATGGATGAAGCTATTATACAGCGTTTCTATAAACTATTTGGACAAAAAGCACCGGATGGAATTATGCCAATGAGTATTCACAAATTGGGTAATTCAAGCGTTGCAACGGTTCCAACCTTATATGATCTATTGGTCAAAGGTCAGCTTGTAGGTCATAACCTTGAACAAGGTGATGTTATTTTATTTGCCTCAGTTGGTGCCGGAATGAATGTAAATGCGATTGTTTATCAGATGTAAAAAAGTTGGAAGTTGGAAGTTGGAAGTTGGGAGAAAAAAGTAAATTTGTAATCCAATTTCCTTATCATGTACGAGAAGACATACCCTAGTAAACGCTTTAACATTACCCTTCAGTTTTTAAAAAAACACATTTCTACTGCTGAAACTATTTTGGATTTGGGTGTGCCCAATCCGTTTTCTAAAATAATGGAAGACAATGGTTATAGTGTTATCAATACCAAAGGTGAAGATGTGGACAATGACCAAAGCGCATTGCAAAGTGAAAACTACCAAGTTTTTACTGCCTTTGAAATCTTTGAACATTTGCTCAATCCTTATACGGTTTTAGAAAACGTAAAAGCCGATAAAATATTAATCTCTATTCCGCTGCGTTTATGGTTTTCGCCGGCATATAGAAGTAAAACTGACCTGTGGGACAGGCATTACCACGAGTTTGAAGATTGGCAACTCGATTGGCTGTTGGAAAAAACCGGATGGAAAATTGTTGACCGCGTGAAATTTACACATCCGGTGAAGAAATTGGGTTTTAGACCTTTACTCAGATATTTTACCCCTAGATATTATTTAGTTTACGCCGTTAGAAATTAGTCGCAGTCACAGTTTTCAGTCACAGAAAATAACAATGAACTACTACATCATTATTCCGACTTACAACGAAGAGAAATTTATTTCATTGACTTTACAGTCGTTAGTGGAACAGACGGTTCTACCCAAAAAAGTAGTCGTAGTCAATGATGGTTCAACTGATAACACAGCATCCATAATCCAATCATTTTGTGATAAATATCCTTTTATTCATTTGGTCAACAAAACTTCCGACGCAATTCATTTGCCCGGAAGCAAAGTAATTCAAACGTTTCAAAAAGGATTGGAAACTTTAGATGACAACTATGACATAATGGTGAAAGCCGATGCCGATTTGATTTTTCCACCCAATTATTTTGAAACCATTATCCAACATTTCCAATCAGATGATAAAATCGGAATGGTTGGTGGCTTTGCTTATATCAAAAAAAACGGCGAATGGATTTTAGAAAACCTAACCGATAAAGATCACATTCGAGGCGCATTTAAAGCCTATCGCAAAGCAACATTTGAACAAATCGGCGGATTAAAACCGGCTATGGGTTGGGATACCGTAGACGAGTTGCTTTGTAAATTCTACCACTGGAAAGTGGTTACCGATGAAACCCTGAAAGTCAAACACCTCAAACCAACCGGCGCCAATTACAATAAAACCGCACGCTATAAACAAGGGGAAGCATTTTATACTTTAGGCTACGGTTTTTTGATCACTTCAATTGCTTCCCTCAAACTGGCAATGCGAAAAGGCAAGCCCTTACTTTTCTTGGATTACATCCGTGGTTTTTGGAAAGCGCAATCGGCTAAAAAACCATTATTGGTTACGGAAGAACAAGCCCGTTTTATTAGAAACTATCGTTGGAAAAAGATGAAAAAGAAATTAATTTAGCTTCGCTCTGTTCGGATTTTTATCCTCGAGTGAGGATTTGAGAATTTGAAAATTCAGCGATGCAGTATTGAGTCATTTTCAAATTTTCAAATTGACACATTTTCAAATTAATTATCACTATTTTTGACATTATTTTAAGCCTATGATGCTCATTCGCTATTTATCGCAAATAGGGAAATATTTCTTGATGTTGAAAGAAGTTTTCCGAAATCCCACAAAATGGTCGGCCATGCGACAGCTGATTTTTAAAGAAATTGATGATTTGGTCATTGATTCGCTTGGGATTGTTTGTTTTATTTCCTTTTTCGTTGGTGGTGTTGTTTCGATACAAACGGCTTTAAACTTAACCAATCCTTTAATTCCGAAATACCTCATCGGTTTTGCTACCAGACAATCAGTTATTTTGGAATTTGCGCCAACTTTTATTTCGATCATCATGGCCGGAAAAATGGGGTCTTTTATCACTTCAAGTATCGGAACCATGCGAGTAACTGAGCAAATTGATGCTCTAGAAGTTATGGGTGTGAACTCTTTAAACTATTTGATTTTCCCTAAAATTACAGCCTTACTCCTTTACCCTTTCGTAATTGGTATAGCAATGTTCTTAGGTGTATTTGGTGGCTGGATTGCATCAGTATATGGCGGATTCGCTTCCAGTAACGAATTCATCACCGGAATTCAGCAAGAGTTTATTCCGTTTCATATTGCCTATGCCTTTATTAAAACCTTCGTGTTTGCCATGTTATTGGCAACGATTCCTTCTTTCCACGGGTATTATATGAAAGGCGGCGCTTTAGAAGTGGGGAAAGCCAGTACGGTTTCGTTTGTGTGGACGTCGGTGACCATTATTTTGGCCAATTATATACTAACGCAATTACTATTGACCTGATGATAGAAGTTAAAAATGTAGAAAAGTCATTTGGTGACAGCAAGGTATTAAAAGGAATTTCAACCGTTTTTGATACCGGAAAAACCAATTTAATTATAGGCCAAAGCGGTTCGGGAAAAACAGTTTTACTAAAGAGTTTGTTGGGCATTCATTCCCCTGACAAAGGCACCATTGCTTTTGACGGCAGAATATACTCAGATTTAACTCCTGATGAAAAAAGAGCTTTGCGAACCGAAATCGGAATGGTTTTTCAAGGCAGTGCCCTTTTTGACAGCATGACTGTAGAAGAAAATGTAGGCTTTCCGCTGAAAATGTTTACTAACAAATCGGCTACTGAGATAAAAGACCGCGTGAATTTTGTAATCAATCGTGTAAATCTCATCAATGCTAACCATAAAAAACCTTCTGAAATTTCGGGTGGTATGCAGAAACGTGTAGCGATTGCCCGTGCCATTGTGAACAATCCGAAGTACCTTTTTTGTGACGAACCTAACTCGGGTTTGGATCCTAAAACGGCTATAGTAATCGATAATTTAATTCATGAAATTACAGTTGAGTACAATATCACTACTGTAGTAAACACACACGATATGAACTCGGTTATGGAGATAGGCGACAAAATCATCTTTTTAAAAGAAGGTGTGCTGGCTTGGGAAGGCACCAAAAAAGAAATCTTCAAAACCGATAATGAAGCGATTACCGATTTTGTTTATTCCTCTAATTTGTTCAAAAAAATCAGAAAAGCGCAAAATAAGGAGGAATAAGATTTTTACTTATAATTTGTTAGCTCTTTCAGTAATCTGTTTGATGTCTTGCTCCTTACTTTTGGGATAAATCATCAGAATGTTTTCATTATCCACAATGATATAATCATCCAAACCATCAATCACGACCAATTTTTTAGCATTCGAACGAATGATATTGTTGGAAGCATTTTCCAAAATTACTGTAGCATTGACTACGGCATTGTTTCGGTCATCTTTATCTAACTTTTCGTGTAAAGAACCCCAAGTACCCAAATCATTCCAATCAAATGTTGCGGGAAGTACATATACATTAGACGCTTTCTCCATCACCGCGTAATCGATAGAAATATTTTCAGCTTGACCATAATGGTCTGTTATGAATTGCTTTTCCTCAGCAGTATTATAACTGTCGAACCCCTTATGGAACAAAGCATTCATCCGTGGTTGGAATTTCTCAAAAGCACTTGAAATCGACTCAACACTCCAAATAAAAATACCGCCATTCCAAAGAAAATTTCCGGCTTCTAAGAATGCTTTAGCTGTTTCATAATTAGGTTTTTCCCGAAACTGGTTGACTTTTTTTATAGGATTAGCGTCTGATTGATCAAACTCGATATAACCAAAACCGGTATTGGGGAATGTGGGTTGGATTCCCAAGGTCATTAGGGCATTTTCTTTTTGACAAAAATCAAAACACTTTTGCAAATTGGACACAAACTCATCTTCATCCTCAATCCAGTGATCACTTGGCGCAACCACCATAACGGCTTCAGGATTCATTTTTTGAATTTTGAGTGAAGCATATAAAATACAAGGTGCAGTATTACGCATGGCAGGTTCTAATAAGACTTGTTCCTGCTTCACCATCGGCAATTGTTCCAAAACCAAACTGTTATATCTTTCGTTAGTTAGTATCAAAATATTTTCTGTTGGAATTAACTTTGACAAACGACTAAAGGTTTTTTGAATCAACGTTTCTCCCGAACCTAACATGTCGTGAAATTGCTTTGGAAAATCGGCAGTACTCACCGGCCAAAATCTTGATCCAACACCACCGGCCATTAATATTGCGTAATAATTGTTGTTCATTTTTTTTATATAACTAATTAAATAAATATAAGTTTATTAGATGCTGCAAAGATATTTATATTATTGAGTAATGAACGACAAGTGACTTTGGAGTGGCTTTTTCTTTCTTTGAATCAACGATTTGTTTCGATTAACACTATCCACCCGGAATTATTTCCACCTCAGCATTCGCATTAAATAAATATAGCCTTCCTGTTTTGACTTCTAAACATTCGTAACGCTTTACGCGTAAACCTTTCTTTTGGAAAATCCTGCCGTTTTTAATTCTGAATAAACTCCCACTGGGCACTTCGTGTACAAAGTGAATATCGGGTTTTCTTTCGTCAAATTGTTTTAGAGCAAAAGCCAATCGGGCATCGGTATCACTGCTTGCGGTGGGGTTTCTGAAATGATTGGCCACCAAAGGCAACACCGAATGCGGAAAAATCTCCGGCCGAATAAACGGCACCATTAGTCTTTGAAACGTGTGCTTCCACTCATTACCATGAGGTTTTATCAAACGCCCGAATTTTTCATACGCAACCAAATGCGCAATTTCGTGAACTAACGTAATCAGAAAGCGGTACTTATTCAAATTGGCGTTGACCGTAATCTCATGCTTTCCTCCTATTGCCCTGCGATAATCACCATGACGCGTTTGACGTTCATTAACGATTTTTAAATGCACATTGTTACTTTTGATTAACTCAAAGCAAGAGGAAACAGCGTGTTCAGGTAAATATTTGGAAAGGACTTCGCTCATTTTGGTTGTCGGTTGTCGGTTGTCGGTTGTCGGTTTTACATAAACGGACAACTAAAAATCGGCAACTTTTATGGTGTTGATGAAGAGACTTGAATAATTTTTCCGTTGTGGTATTGGTTTCCGGTTAGGGCAAAATGTGCAATATAATCGGCCATTTCTTTGGCAGAAATTGGGGCTTCATAACCCGGAAAAGCTTCTTGCAACATTTCGGTATTCACGGCTCCGAGTGCCAAAACATTGAAAGCAATGCCTTGTTCTTTGTATTCTTCTGCCAATAATTCCGATAGCGTAATCACCGCACCTTTACTTGAACTATAAGCGGCCAATCCGGCGAATTTCATGCTGCCTTGAATACCACCCATAGAACTGATGGAAACCACATGACTTCCCTTTTTCAGATAAGGCAAACACACACGAGTCAAATTCGCTACTCCAAAAACATTCACTCTGTATACACTTTCAAAATCTTCCTGAGTGGTTTGAGAAAACGGTCTGTTTAATAAACTTCCGGCGTTGTGAATAATGATATCGACTTGTTTCCAAGCTGCAGCAAGGAATTTTTCGACTTCAATTAATTCTTCTTCTTTGCCTAAATCTACCGAAAGACAAGTGATATTCTCGTTTTCGATTAAAACTTGAGGTGTTTTTCTGGAAATAGCTAAGACTTGGTGTCCGGCTTTGGCAAATTGTAAAGCCAATTCGTAACCAATGCCACGAGAAGTTCCGGTGATGATAATGTTCTTCATTTGTTTCTTTCTTGTCGTAAAGATACTAAAAGTAGGGATTTTAAAACCATCTGAAATATTTCTTCCCAAATTTAAATCCTTGCCAAATCCCAAATCCCACAAACACCAACGGAATAATAATCTGCATTAAATATTGGGTCAAAAATTCAACGTTTGAGGCAAAATAGTGCAAGGCCAAAATCAACGTCAGCATCCCGCAAAATGTTCCGACTATCGTTCCTAAAACAAACACATATTTTTTGTAACCTGAAATTTCAATATACTTCCCATTCAAAAGCCATAGATTCCAACCGGTCCAAAACGGAATTTGAATAAAATTCAGGCAACTCAAGACAATTCCCAATAAAAATGGCGCATACGTGTAAGTGGTTGAAAAATCGGTTTTCGAATTGGCACTGGAGTAAAAAACATAAGCCAACACAAACATGAATACTATTGAAAATCCTTCGATATACTTGGTTAGCTTTTGGTTTTCCGCTAATCTTTTGGCAAAAATTAAGGTGAAATAAATCACAAAAAACTCAATGATGATTACCCCTAATAAATACAAAGCCGTCGGCGACAATCCCGATTTTTCATAAACCTGAAAACCCACCACATTCAAATAGCCCAAAGGAATCGAACCGATGAAACTCACTAAAAATCCAACGAATATGTTCTTTAAGTTTTGCATTAAAAATTCACAATCTTATTGCTTTGTTTCAAATGTAATTTATACTGTTCCATTCCGGTTTTGTGTGACAAATAGTCGTAACCGAGTTTGTGATTTTCCACACTGATTTCATACATATAAGTAATGTGTCTCGCCAATTCTTTCCAAGCAAAAAAGAGAGAATGCTTTGGGTCGTAAATATGCGTTGGTTCACTGGCAGCACCGTTTAACTCAACGATGGCAAAGTTTTTGCCTTGTTCGAGTTCTTTCCAAGTGTGGTACATTAAATCCATTCGCCCAAAATAAAAACCGTCGATTTGCAGACACATATCGTCAATAACTTTGGTCAATTCGGGAGAAATTAAATGACTGTAATCTAAAAATTTAGCACCACGAGCGTGATTGCCATACGGAACCAAATTGCGCTTTTCGCCTTTCGGTAAAATGGTTGTTAGTTGGTTGCCGTATTCTTTTTGCAAGGCTTTTAACTGCAATTCATAACGCGGATTGGCTTTCAACAACTCTTCGATAGTCGAACAACCATCTCCTTCCACAATCAGGAATTCTTTGGCTACAATTCCGGTAATTCTGCCGTTTTTTTCATGAGGATATCGCACATAAAAAATCCCAACTTCCTTGGGAAACGGAATCAAATCTTGTATCAAATAATTAAAATTGGCTTTGCGGTGATAGCTTTTTAAATCTTCCAGATTTTCTATTTTTTTCACAGCCGAACCGCGCAAACCAATATCGGGTTTGGCGATAAAAGGAAATTGGATAATGGAATTACTAAGGATGTTTTCAACCTCATCAAAGGGCAATTGCTCCCGAACAAAATTGGTCTTTGGGTAAAATTGTGGCGGAATCAAATCGTAAATCTCTTTCTTGCTATCCATCATAAATCCACCGTTGCGCATGGTTGGATTAGAGGCATTGAAAAAGAAAATCGTTCGTGCCTTCAACGCATAATAGGCCCATAAAAAATAAATCGGGATATAAACGATTTGGAACGGCCAATATTCCCAGTGGAAGAGTTTGTGGAGAAAGAGTTTCAAATTAATTATGAATTACGAATTGCAAATTACGAATTCCTAAAGTGATAGAAACACGTTAGAAAAATCTTTTTCGGCAATCAAATCATTGTAATGAATGCTAACTTTATTCTTTTCGATTACGGTTTGCGTGATGCTTAGTGTTTTTAAAAAGTCGTTTCGGTTGATGACTAAGCCGTGTTCGTTGTTGTCTTCTTCGGTGTAACGGTGAAAATTGAACAATTCTGTTTCGTTGACTTCAGGTTTGGTATCCAAAAAAGTAGAAAACCAATTCGCTCTTTTTTCTCTTATTTCCTTGGAATACAAAGTCGAGGATGACCAAATGTGGCTTTGATTGGTATCCAATTCCAAAGTACTTTTTTCTAGTTCATCCCAGCGCAATTGATAGAGCTTTTGGTTTTCGAATAGCACCAAAGTAAACGGTTCGATATCTCTTAAATCGATTGATTTCCAAGCCTCCAATGGCGATTCATCACTGATTAAATCAAGGACAATTAAGCCCCGACTTTTACGATAAATGTCTTTTACTACATGCTTTTCTTCGGCACCATTGAGCAAAACTAAAACATTGGATTGTTCATCGATTGCATACCATGTACCGCCGGCTTTATTGTCTTTGGGGAAAATGACTTTTTTATTATTGAGACAATAATTTTTGGGTTCTATAGCATTAGGGCGCAGGATTTTCTCATCCCGGTTCGAGGTAATGATGATTTTACCATTGGCCTTGACAAAACTTACTGTGCACATTGTTTTCGGTATTCGATGGTGGAACGCGCTACGCCAAAATTTTCATCAATTTCAATAGTTTTCAACTGAATAATCGCCACTTTAATCAAGGCTTGGTGGTGGATGCAATGTTCTAAATTGTACAACAACTCACGGTGGTAATTGCTTTCTATGAGCAATTCTTCGCCATCAACTATTTGTTGCAATTGCATATTTTTATTGGGTTTATCAACTTGGTTCAGAATCGCATCAATACTTTCTTTGGCAATAGCCGTATGGGTTTGAATTAGGTGATTTCGCTTTCGGTTATCATAATTGACAATGCCGGTTTCATATTGGTTTTCCAAACACTGGAACATTTCAATAATGTGACGCGTATGTTCGCCAATCGTGGCATTGCTTAAGTCATGGCAAGGACAACAATAATCGTAGTCTGAAAGTTGCGAGACCAAGCCTGACAATTCATTGAGGGTTTTGAAGATGGCCGGAATGAGCATATTTAGTTTTTTTGTTTATTTAAATAATTACGATCTTGGTCAAATAATAGTTTTTTTTAAACTTTAAATCGCGGTAACTCCGGAATTTTATTTCGCTCTGTATATACCAAAAACAAACAGCATATTAAAGTAATTACAGCCAAAATAAATAAGGTTCCACCATCATTTTGCACTGCTATTCCTAACACAAATATATGAGAAAAAATAGCGCCCAACATGGTGCCTAGCCCTAAAAGTGCGCCAAGCAAAGTTGTTCTCGGAATTAAAATTAAAATAGAAGCAATTAATTCAACCATACCGGAACCAATTCTGCCGAAAGGTTCTATGCCTAACGTTTGAAAAATAAACACACTTTCTTCGGCACCGGTGAATTTAAAATATAAGGTTTGCAATAGGATAATCACTGCGGTGAGTTTGATGATCCAAAGGATAATTGGGTTTTTCATTT
>NZ_JBILQL010000109.1:0-5645 GCF_044373165.1 Flavobacterium sp. | reverse complement strand
ATTACGGTTGCTGTTTTTAGCATCGGTGCCAACACCAACTCCGAAAAATCCAATGCCGCCTTTAGAAGCCATTTCCAACATTAACTTTTGCAAATCGGCTACCGATTTTACTTTGTTGATTTTGTCCAAATACGGTTTCAGAGGTTTGATTCCGGCTTTGTTTCTGGCTACAGTATCCATGATGGAGCGATACAAATTGATGGCTTTCCCTTGGTCGGTATCCGACTTATAAGCCGGGTTTTTGGAAGCTTCTTCTAAAATAGCCAAAGCATCAACATCGGTTTTCTGACGCAATTCGTCAAAACTTCCCCAACGGGTGCGGTCGGCAGGAATGTCAGTATTTTTAAACCAAGTTCCGTTGACGAAGTTGAAAAAGTTATCATTAGGTCGGACTGCTTTATCCATCAAAGACAAATCTATGCCCGGTTTTTTCTCTTGTGCACTCATTGGTGCAATGCTCAAAGCAACCAAAGCAAACAATAATGCTTTTGAAACAGTATTTCTTTTCATAGGTTATTAAAATAAGTTAGACTTACAAATTTACCGATTAAGTGTTTACAATCGTTTTTTTAACAAAAATATAAGTCTTGATTATCTCTTTGAAGTTACAATTGTAATGGCGCTTTTGTACTTTTGTCAAAAAAACCAAATGTTGGATTTTATCAAAAAATACCGGATTTTAATCATCACCTTTATACTGTTTTCAATCGTTACAGTTTCCTTGTTCTATAATGCTTTAAAACCTCAAAAAACATTGCCGATATTCAATCCGGCCGATGTTAATCCGGAATTGGTGGACAGCACCGTACAATATGTGGCGAAGTATCATACGATTGCTGATTTTTCCTTTACCAACCAAAACGGAAGAACCATTACCCAAAAAGATTATGAAGGTAAAATTTATGTCGCCGATTTTTTCTTCACCACTTGCGGATCGATTTGCCCTATCATGACCACCAATATGATTGACGTTCAAAAAGCGTTTGCCGATAACCCTAAAGTAATGCTGCTTTCTCATACCGTAACCCCTGAAATTGACAGCGTTTCGGTATTGAAAAAATATGCTGTGGAAAAAGGCGTAATCGATTCGAAATGGAACTTGGTAACCGGAGATAAAAAGGCCATTTACAGCATGGCTCGCAAATCTTATCTGGCCGTTAAACTAGGAAAACCGGAAGAATTATACGATATGGTACACACCGAAAACTTTGTTTTGGTCGATGCCGAAAGAAGAGTGCGCGGTTTTTATGACGGCACTAAAAAAGAAGAAATCAAAAAATTAATTGAAGACATTCATTGGCTGTTAACAGAAGATAAAAATTAGTTAAACTGATATTTATCATACTGTTTTCTTTTTTTATCGCTACTTTTGCAATCTTAATTCAATCTAAATAAGCATTGAAAACCACAGTTGATTTATTAAAAATAGGAGACAAAGCCATCATCACTCATGTTGATTTGGATAAAATTCCGTTGAAGCTTTTGGAAATGGGTTGCTTACCCAACAATGAGTTGGAAATTATTCAAATTGCTCCTTTGGGTGATCCTATTTATCTGAATGTCAACAACGGTTCACACTTGGCTATCCGAAAGGAAACCGCTCATGAAATTGAAGTTGAAATCCTAGAGCCGTAAACAACATGAGTATTCAAAACATCAATGTAGCGCTAATCGGCAATCCGAACACCGGAAAAACTTCTGTTTTTAATGAACTCACCGGTTTAAACCAACAGGTTGGTAATTATCCCGGGATAACGGTGGACAAAAAATTAGGGTTTTGCAAACTCCCGAATAATAGTAAAGCGAATATACTCGATTTGCCGGGAACCTATAGTTTGAATGCGAGTTCCATTGATGAAAATGTGGTGATTGAATTGTTGCTGAATAAAAACGACAAGCTTTTCCCCGATGTAGCTGTTGTGGTTACGGATGTTGAAAACCTGAAACGAAACTTACTGCTTTTCACCCAAATTAAGGATTTGGAAATTCCAACCATTTTGGTCATCAATATGGTGGATCGAATGAAAGCCAAAGGAATTTCTTTAGATATCCCTTTTTTAGAAGTGCAATTAAAAACCAAAATTGTTTTGGTCAGCACCAGAAAAGGCAATGGAATTGATGACCTTAAAAAAGCCATAGTCGATTATAAAAACCTCTCAACAGAACCTTGCTTGAATGCTTCTGTGATCGATCCGGAGTATTTTGATAAACTGCGAAATGCTTTCCCGGATCAGTTGTTGTACAAACTTTGGTTGGTAATCACGCAAGATGTCAACTTCTTGAATTTGGAACGAAAGGAAATTGAAAGTTCCTTTGCCAAATCGCATGCCGACTTAAAACGTTTACAACAAAAAGAAACCATAAAGCGCTATCAATTCATCAATGACACTCTTAAAATTGGTCAAAAAATAGAGGCTTCAAATGCTACGGATTTACGCGCTAAGTTAGATAAAATATTAACCCATAAGATTTTCGGTTACGCCATTTTCTTTGGAATTTTAATGCTTATTTTCCAATCTATTTTTGATTGGTCAAGTGTTCCAATGGAGTTTATAGACAGCTCTTTTGCCAATTTAGCAAACTACACTAAAAACCATTTGCCCGCCGGCGAATTCACCAATTTAATTAGCGAAGGAATTATTCCCGGTATTGGTGGTATAGTGATTTTTATTCCGCAAATTGCTTTTCTGTTTTTGTTTATTTCGGTTCTTGAGGAGAGCGGTTATATGAGTCGCGTAGTTTTTTTAATGGATAAAATTATGCGTAGATATGGCCTTTCCGGAAAAAGTGTAGTGCCTTTGATTTCAGGAACTGCTTGTGCGATTCCGGCCATTATGAGCGCTCGTAATATTGAAAATTGGAAAGAAAGATTGATTACAATTTTAGTCACTCCTTTCATCACTTGTTCGGCCCGTTTACCGGTGTACGCCATTTTAATTGCGCTAATTATTCCGGAAAAAAGAGTGCTTGGGATTTTTAGTTTACAAGGCGCTACATTAATGCTACTGTACTTGCTTGGCTTTGGTATGGCCATTTTTTCAGCTTATCTTTTGAATAAAATACTTAACCTCAAAAGCAAATCTTATTTTGTGGTAGAAATGCCCAACTACAAATTACCGCTCTTTAAAAATGTAGCGATAAATGTGATAGAAAAAACCAAAGCTTTCGTATTTGGGGCAGGAAAAATTATTTTGGCATTATCCATTATTCTTTGGTTTTTAGGTTCGCACGGACCGGACAAAGGTTTTAACAATGCAGAAAGTTTGGTGATTAAAAAAGTAAAAGCCGAAAACAAACTGGACGATTTAGAATACCTCAATGACCAAATCAGTGCCCACAAATTAGAGAACTCTTATATCGGTATTGTGGGTAAATCTATTGAACCGGTAATTGAACCGCTTGGTTACGATTGGAAAATCGGAATTGCCGTGGTAAGCTCTTTTGCCGCTCGCGAAGTGTTTGTAGGTACGTTGGCAACCATTTACAGTGTTGGCAGCCACAGCGAAGAAGAAACCACCATCAAAAACCGCATGAATGCCGAAATCCGACCGGACGGGAAAAAAGTTTTCAATCTTGCTACCGGAGTTTCACTGCTGCTGTTTTATGCTTTTGCAATGCAATGTATAAGTACGTTAGCTATCGTAAAAAGAGAAACTAATAATTGGAAATGGCCAATTATACAATTGATTTTTATGAGTGGATTTGCCTACTTGTCTTCTTTTATTGCCTACCAACTTTTGAAATAAATCTTTCCACTTTTTTACGATAAAATAAATTGAAAATTTTGTTATTTATAATTTGTCTAAATAAAAATAAACAATATCTTTGCTGTGTTGATTTAATCTAAATAAAAATGAAACGCTTACCCTTTTTGCTTGTTGCCCTAATGGCAACCTATGCCTTAAACGCCCAAGACCTATTTGAACCAGAAGCCAACGACACTATTAAAAGACTTGCTCCGGTCATTATTATCCCCAAACAACAAAGTCCGGAAAGAATGCCCGAAACCAAAGACAATGTATTGTTTTCAGGGAAAAAAAATGAAGTCTTAAAACTCTCCAACATCAATGGAAATTTAACCAATAACAACGCCCGTGAGATTTTTGCTCGTATTCCCGGTGTAACCGTATGGGAAAATGACGGATCGGGAATTCAAATCAATGTTGGCGTTCGCGGTTTGAGTCCGAACAGAAGTTGGGAACTCAACACCCGTCAAAACGGTTATGATATTTCATCTGATGTTTTCGGTTATCCCGAAGCTTACTATAATCCACCATTAGAAGCCGTTGAAACTATCAGCTTGGTCCGTGGTGGTGCTTCTTTGCAATTCGGGCCGCAATTTGGCGGAACCCTTAACTATGTTTTAAAAAGAGAAAACAACAAAAAATTCTCTTTCGAAACCCAAAACACCGTTGGCAGTTATGGCTTAATGAGTAGTTATAACGCCATTGGCGGGAAGTATAAAAAATTCTCTTATTATGTATACAACCATTCTCGTAGTGGTGATGGTTGGAGAGCAAACAGCGAATACACTGTTAGAAATACTCATGCTTTTGCAGCATACCAATTTACTGAAGACACCAAACTTTCGGCAGAATACACCAATATGGATTACAAAATGCAACAAGCCGGTGGTTTAACCGATGAGCAGTTTAACAATAATCCGCGTCAGTCTTTAAGAGAAAGAAACTGGTTTGGAACGCCTTGGAATGTGTTTTCAATCAATTTTGACACTAAAATAAACGATCGATTAACTTCAAATACGAAACTCTTTGGCCTTGTTGGCGAAAGAAACAGTGTGGGCTTCACCGCAGCTCCAAATGTAGAAGATGTCATCAATACGACTACTAACGATTATGCCAACAGAAGAGTGGATCGCGACTACTACAAAAACTTCGGCTTAGAAAACCGCAACGTATTGAAATACAAATTGGGTAAAATCGATAATAATTTGGCTTTCGGTATACGTTTATATAAAGCCAATACCCAACGTGTTCAAGACGGTAAAGGAACAACAGGTTCTGATTTTGATTTGTCGATTGATGGTGAATTTGCGCGCGACTTAGATTTTACCACCGAAAACGTAGCGCTTTTTGCGGAAAACCAATTCAAAGTAACCGAAAAATTCAGCGTAACTCCGGGTGTTCGTTATGAGTATATCAAATCGGATGCTCAAGGACGATTTGGTTTCAGTAGCGGAAACGCTGTAGCTTTACCCGAAAAAACCATTGTCAGAAACCAACCTTTATTTGGTTTAGGTTTGGAATATAAATTCAGAACAACCAATATCTACGCTAATATCACACAAGCCTATCGTCCGGTATTGTTCTCCGATTTAACACCTCCCGCTGTTACAGATGTTATTGATCCCAACCTAAAAGATGCCGACGGATACAATGCTGATTTAGGCTTCAGAGGTACTTATAAAAACTATTTGAACTTCGATTTCAGTTTGTTTTACCTCAGCTATAACAACCGAATTGGTGGTGTACGTCAATTTGTAAACAACGACCCAACGCAAGGTACTTACATTTACAGAACCAACTTGGGAGAAACAGTAAACAAAGGGATTGAAGGGTTTTTTAACTTAAACATTACCCGCTTCTTTGAAGTAGAAAAACCATACGGTAACTTAGATTTGTTCG
>NZ_JBILQL010000149.1:0-5725 GCF_044373165.1 Flavobacterium sp. | reverse complement strand
GCATATTGCTTGTACAAAGGTTTTCTTTCACTTTGACGGTATGGACCAAATTTTTCATTCTTTCCAACAGTTTCACTTGGCGCTATGCCTAACCATTCCAAAGCTTCAAAAATGTATTGTTCCGCTCCGGGAACGAAACGATTTTGGTCGGTGTCTTCTATGCGTAAATAGAAAACACCGTTATGTTTTTTAGCAAATAAGTAGTTAAATAAGGCTGTTCTAACGCCACCAATGTGCAACGGTCCGGTCGGACTTGGAGCAAAACGAACTCTAACAGGTCTTGACATGTTTCTATATTTTGGGGCAAAGATAATCAGAAGTTGGAAGTTGGAAGTCGGAAGGCGGAAGTTTTTCACCAGCTTTAAACGGTCATTTTCAGTACTTTTTCATTGGCAAATTTTTAACGTTGGTTATTCACCAAAAATTGTACATTTATCGGTTATAAAAAAGATTGGCTAAAAAGTGGAAAAATCAACCCTTATTTATCAAAAGTTAGAAGACTTTATTCGAAAGTTTTATACCAATGAATTACTGCGCGGAACTATATTCTTCGTGGGTTTGGGCTTGTTGTATTTTATCTTCACGCTTTTTGTGGAATACTTTCTTTGGTTGAAACCAACAGCCAGAACCCTATTGTTTACGGTTTTTATTTTGGTGGAATCGTTTCTGTTGTTGCGCTTCATCTTGTTTCCGATTTTCAAATTATTCAAACTTCAAAAAGGCATTGATTATAATCAAGCTTCAAGCATTATCGGAAATCATTTTAATGAAGTAGGCGATAAGTTGACCAATTTTTTACAACTGTCTCAAGATCAAAATAAGTCGGAGTTGCTTTTGGCATCAATTGAACAAAAAGCCAATACATTGCAACCCATTCCTTTTAGCAACGCTATTAATTTAGGCAAGAATAAAAAGTATTTACCCTTAGCGGTTATCCCGATTTTGTTCTTCTTGTTTTTCCTGATTTCCGGGAAAGGCGATATTTTATCCCAAAGTTTGAATCGTGTAGTGAATTTTAAACAACAATTTTTACCGCCGGCGCCGTTTGAATTTGTGGTTTTGAATGACAATTTACAAACCGAACAAAACAAAGATTTTTTGGTTAAAGTTAAAACGGTTGGGAAAGTGGTTCCGGAGAACGCGATGATTTTTATTGGAGATGAAAGTTATTTCATGGAAAGCAATAAAGCCGGAGAATTCGAATTTGTGATTCCGAAGCCCTCAGAAGATATAGCGTTTCACATCGAAGCCAATGAGGTATCTTCTCATGATTATGAGTTAAAAGTGGTAACCGTTCCGTCGATAGCCAACTTTGAAATGGTCTTGAATTTTCCTGGTTATTTGAATAAAAAATCAGAGGTTATCAAAGGCACCGGAAATGCGATCATACCCGAAGGAACTCGAGTGACTTGGAGAATGAACACCTTGGCTACCCAAAAAGTAGATTGGGTGAATGTAGGCAATCGATTTACCTTCGCCAAACAAGACAATGTCTTTACGCTATCCAAAAGCATTCTTCAAAATGTAGATTATCAAATTTTAACTTCAAATAATAAAGTTCAGAATTACGAGAAATTAAATTATCAGATATCGGTTATCAAAGACCAATTTCCAACGATTAGCGTTAACAATGCGCCAGATAGTTTAAAAGTCAACAAGAATTATGTACTCGGACAAGTTTCTGATGATTACGGCCTTTCTAAATTACAAATTGTCTATTATCCAAAAGACACACCAAACAGCGCTAAAAAAGCATTGATTAGCGTTAAGAAAGATGTTTATGACCAGTTTGTGTTTTCATTCCCAAGTAATCTTCCGATAGAAGAAGGCGTTTCTTATGAATACTACTTTGAAGTTTTTGATAACGATGCGATTCATAATTACAAAAGCACAAAATCTTCTGTATTCAGCAATCGTATTTCGACAGAAACGGAGAAGCAAGACGAAATGTTGCAACAGCAAAATGACAACATCAATTCATTAACCAAATCATTAAAAGCTCAAGATAAGCAATTATCCGAAATGGAGAAATTGCAAAAAATGGGCAAAGAGAAAGACAATCTCGATTACAAAGAACAACAAAAAGTCAACGATTTTATCCAACGTCAGAAACAACAAGACGAATTGATGAAAGAGTTTTCAGAGAAGATGAAAGACAATTTGGAGCAATTCAAGGCTGATAAAAAAGACGAGAAGAAAGAGTTGTTGCAAGAGCGCTTGGAGAAAACCAAAGAGGAATTAGAAAAGAACAAGAAGCTATTGGATGAGCTTCAAAAACTAAATGATAAAATCAGCAAAGAAGAGCTGTTTGAAAAGATGGAGAAATTCCAACAAGCCAGTAAAAATCAGACCAAGAGTTTGGAACAGTTGGTGGAATTAACAAAGCGTTATTACGTAGAGAAAAAAGCAGAACAAATCGCCGACAAATTAGACAAGCTGGCAGATAAGCAAGATAAATTATCAGACAAGAAGGAGGAGAATAGCGCTGAAAAGCAAGAAGACATCAATAAGGAGTTTGACAAACTTCAAGAAGAATTGAATGAATTAGACAAAGACAACAAGGAATTGAAATCGCCTATGGAATTGCCTAATACGGATGAAAAAGAGAAAAGCATAGCCGAAGATTTAAAGAACGCCAAAGACCAATTACAAAAGCAACAAAAAGACAAAGCCAAGCCAAAACAAAAAAGCGCTTCCAAAAAGATGAAGCAAATGAGCCAACAAATGATGGAGCAAATGCAATCAGGCGATATGGAGCAAATGGAAGAAGATGTGGTCATGTTGCGCCAGATTCTAGATAACCTTTTGGCCTATTCCTTTTCGCAAGAAGACGTGATGAAACAGTTTAAAAATCTGAAACGCGGCGCGCCATCTTTCAATAAGAACTTAAAAATCCAACAAGATTTAAAACAACAGTTCAAACACGTTGACGACAGCTTGTTTGCGATGTCTTTGCGTAATCCGAAAATTGCCGAAGATGTAACAAAAGAAATAGGCAATGTTCAATACAATGTTGACAAAGCCTTAGAAAATTTAGCAGAAGCCAATGTGCTAAAAGGAAATTCTCACCAACAATATGCTATATCTTCTTCCAATAAATTAGCTGATATGCTTAGCAATATTCTCAACAGTATGCAAATGTCTTTACAAATGGAAGGACAGGGCCAAGGCAAACCAAAACCCGGTCAAGGACAAGGTTCGGGTATGCAACTCCCGGATATAATTAAAAAGCAAGAAGGACTTGGTGAAAAGATGAAAAAAGGCATGAAGAAGGGAGAAAAACCTGGAGAAGGTCAAGAAGGCAATGAAGGCGAAAAACCCGGACAAGGACAACAAGGCAACAAAGACGGGAAAGGGCAAAAAGGAGGTAAATCCGGTCAAAGCCAAGGCAATGATAAAGGAGGTGAACAAGGGCAAGACGGAGAAGGTGATGCTAAAGCAATAATGGAAATTTACAAAGAGCAGCAACAGTTGCGTGAAGCTTTGGAAAAAGAATTAAAGAAGCAAGGTGTTGGAGGAAATGGTCAAAACACACTAGACCAAATGAAACAAATTGAAAAGCAACTGTTGAATAAAGGTTTTAATAACGAAACCCTTCAAAAGATATTGAATTTAAAATATGAATTGTTAAAATTGGAAAAAGCCATCCAGCAACAAGGACAAGACAAGAAACGTCAATCGGAAACCAATAAGAAAGAATATAGTAATCAGACTAATGCGCTTCCAACCAAACTGCAAGAATATTTGAATAGTATTGAAATTTTAAATAGACAAAGCTTACCTTTGCGCTCCAATTTTAACCAAAAGGTCCAAGAATATTTTATAAAGAATGATTAGTTTTAATTACGAGTCAGATTTCAATTTAGACAACGAAACTTTTTATGCTGATTGGCTTTCCAAAGTCATTAGCTCCGAAATAAAGAACGAAGGAGAGATTAATTACATCTTCTGCGACGATGATTATTTGTTGGAAATTAACCAACAATACTTAGATCATGACATGCTTACAGACATTATCAGCTTTGATTATTCTGTGGGAAATGAACTACATGGTGATATTTTTATTTCTGTAGAACGTGTTCGTGATAATGCTTTAGACTTTGGTGTTTCTTTTGAAGAGGAATTGAAAAGGGTTATGGTTCACGGCATTTTACATTATTGCGGATACAAAGACAAGTCTGAAGATGATGAACTATTAATGCGTGAAAAAGAAGAAGAGAAAATGAAGATGTTCCACGTGAAACAAAATTAAGATGTTTTTAGAAAAATACGACACCATAGTAGTAGGAGCCGGGCATGCAGGTTGTGAAGCGGCGGCGGCATCAGCCAATTTGGGTTGCAAAACTTTATTGGTAACGATGAGCTTGCAGAACATAGCACAAATGTCGTGCAATCCTGCTATGGGCGGAATCGCTAAAGGTCAAATCGTTCGTGAGATTGATGCTCTTGGTGGTTACTCCGGAATTATTTCGGATAAAACTGCAGTTCAGTTTAAGATGTTGAACAAATCCAAAGGTCCGGCCATGTGGTCGCCTCGAGTTCAGAGTGATAGAATGCGCTTTTCTGAAGAATGGCGATTGATGTTGGAAAGAACAGAGAATCTTGATTTTTATCAAGAAATGGTTAAAGGACTTTTGATTAAGAATAATAAAATAGAAGGAGTTGTTACTTCTTTAGGAATTGAGATTAAAGCCAAAACAGTTGTATTAACTAACGGTACTTTCTTGAATGGATTGATTCACATTGGAGACAAACAGTTTGGTGGTGGTAGAGCCGGTGAAAGCGCGGCTTTTGGTATCACGGAAGATTTGATAAACGTTGGTTTCGAAGCCGGAAGAATGAAAACCGGAACGCCGCCTAGGGTTGATGGTCGTTCATTAGATTATTCTAAGATGCGTGAAGAACCCGGGGATTTGATTCCGGATAAGTTTTCATATTCTGATAAAACCAAACCTCTAACGCATCAATTGTTGTGTCACATGACTTACACTTCTAATGAAGTCCATAATATTTTGCGTGAAGGATTTGATCGATCTCCAATGTTTAATGGTAGAATTAAAAGTATCGGACCAAGATATTGTCCATCTATTGAAGACAAAATTAACCGTTTTGCAGATAAAGAAAGACACCAACTTTTTGTAGAACCGGAAGGATGGAATACAGTTGAAGTTTATGTAAATGGATTTTCAACCTCTTTACCGGAAGACATTCAATTCAAAGCATTACGTTCCGTGGAAGGATTTGAAAAAGTTAAATTTTTCCGTCCGGGTTATGCCATCGAATACGATTATTTCCCACCAACACAATTAAAGCATACATTGGAAACTAAGTTAGTTGATGGTTTGTATTTTGCCGGGCAAATTAATGGAACCACAGGATACGAAGAAGCTGCTTCACAAGGTATGATGGCGGGAATAAATGCGGCTTTAAAGGTTAAAGAACAAGAACCAATGATTCTTCGCAGAGACGAAGCTTATATCGGAGTTTTAATAGATGATTTAATCACTAAAGGAACCGAAGAACCATACCGAATGTTTACTTCACGCGCTGAATACCGAACCCTTTTGCGTCAGGACAATGCAGATTTCAGATTGACACCAAAGGCTTATCAAATTGGTTTAGCTTCAGAAGAGAGAATGCAACGTATGGAACACAAGTTCAATGAAAGTGAAAAAATGGTGAATTTCTTCAAGGAAACAAGTGTAACACACGATGAGGCCAATCC
>NZ_JBILQL010000108.1:0-5969 GCF_044373165.1 Flavobacterium sp. | reverse complement strand
AAAAAGCGCGTTTGAGCTACGAAAAACAATACCAAAACAAAGTGAGTTATTTCAAAGATATTTTCTCTAAATGTGGTTCAGGAACAGTAAACACTCGCGTTGATGAAAGTTATGTTACTAAACTATTGGGTTATTTTAAATCGAGATAAGAAAACATGAAAAATAAATTAGCCCTATTTTTATGCTTACTATCGATTTCTGTTTTCGCTCAGCCGAAAAAAGTAACGACTTCTATTGATACTACCAAAAACAAAATCGGCGCTGAGTTCAAACTGACATTAAAAACTGATGTTGATACGTTATCCAAAGTCAAATTCCCAGAAAACAAATTTTTCGGTGCTTTAGAAGTAATTGAATCGTATAAAGTAGATACCGTAAAAAAAGGCGATCGCTATGAATTGATTAAAAAATACGGGCTGACACAATTCGATTCGGGCAAATATACTATCCCGAGAATTCCGATTATTATTAATGGTAAAACTTTATATTCCGATAGCCTTGCGGTGGAAATCAATGATGTTAAAGTAGATACTTTAAAGCAAAAAATGTACGACATCAAAGACATTGCTTTGGTGAAAAATCCGCTGGGGAATTGGTGGATCTATTTGCTGGTTGTAATCGCACTTATCGGATTGGGTTTTTTGATTTTCTATTTCATAAAAAACCGAAAACCAAAAGCCAAAGCAGCAGTTGTCGTTTACAAAACACCTATCGAAAAAGCCACAACTTTACTGCAACAATTGGAAAGCAAAGAACTTTGGCAAAAAGGTGCTGTTAAAGATTACTATTCGGAATTGACTGATATTGTCCGCAATTACATCGAGGAAGAAATCAAAATTCCGGCCATGGAAAGTACTACTTCCGAATTGATCGAAGGATTGCGCAAAGCAGCCAAACAAAAAAAACTCAAGCTTTCCAACGATACGGTTGAAAATTTGGAAAAAGTACTCCAACAAGCCGACTTGGTTAAGTTTGCCAAAGTAAAACCGTTGGATTACGAAATTGAAGAAGACAAAAAACGCATATCTAACACCATCGTAACCATTCATAAATCGATTCCTGAAGTGGTGGAAACCGATGACGAGTTGGCGCTTTGGAACGAACAACAAAAAGAAAAAGCCCGATTGGAAAAACTAAAAAGAGAGAAACGCAAAAAAATCGCTATCATTGTTGGTAGCGCAGCATTTTTGATTTTAGGAACACTCGGTTTTTTCATTGCAACCAAAGGGTTTGACTATGTAAAAGACAACCTCATCGGCCACCCGACTAAAGAATTGTTGGAAGGCGAATGGGTGTACAGCCAATACGGAAATCCGGGTGTTAAAATAGAAACGCCAAAAGTTTTAATGCGACAGGATGCTTCTAAAATATTGCCGAAAAACGCTATGGCTTTGATCAAAGAAATGCAAATCTTTACCTATGGCAGTATGGTAGACGACTTTTATGTTGGCGTGTCCACCTCAACGTTTAAAGAAGAAACCAAAATCGATTTGGAACAAGCCGCAGAAGGCAGTATCAAAATATTCGAAAACCAAGGCGCCAGCAATATTTTGGTCAAAACCGAAGAATTCGACACCCAAAAAGGCATTAGCGGTCGCAAAGCCTACGGAACTTTATCGATGATAGATAAAATAAGCGGCAAATCGACCAAGATGTATTATGAAATTTTGATTTTCGCCCAAAGCAACGGCATCCAACAAATTACCATTTTGCAGCGCGAAGACGACCAATACGCTAAGAAAATAGGCGAACGTATGTTGAATTCGGTAGAACTAAAAACCGCACAGTAATGAAAGAGGTTAGCTTTTTAAATCCCGAGTTTTTCTGGTTGTTTTTATTACTTCCCGTGGCGATAGCTTGGCTTTTTTGGAAAGGAAAAAAATCGTCGGCTACGCTCAAAATAAGCTCTGTAAAAGGGTTTAAAGCGGAGCAATCTATCGCCGCTAAATTAAAACCGTATTTGTTCGTGTTGCGTTTGTTGGCTTTGAGTTCGTTAATCATTGCCATGGCGCGTCCGAGAAAAGTGGATATCAGCAGCCAAACCAAATCGACCAAAGGAGTTGATATAGTGATGGCGATTGACGTTTCCGGTAGTATGTTGGCCAAAGATTTGAAACCGAATCGCATGGAAGCCTTAAAAAAAGTGGCTTCTAATTTCGTGGAAGGCCGACCTAATGATCGCATCGGAATTGTGGTTTACGCCGCCGAAGCTTATACCAAAACACCGGTAACCAGTGATAAAGGAATCGTTCAGGACGCCATCAGAAGCATCAAATACGACAATGTGTTGCAAGACGGAACCGGAATCGGAATGGGATTGACCACCGCTGTCAATCGCTTAAAAGACAGCAAAGCGAAAAGCAAAGTCATTATTTTATTGACCGACGGAGTGAACAATGCTGGTTTTATTGAACCCGAAACGGCTTCGCAAATTGCTAAAGAATACGGCATTAAAGTTTACACCATCGGTATCGGAACCAACGGAGACGCAATGTTTCCCTATGCTTACGCTCCCGGCGGTGGCTTTTTGTTCCGCATGATGCCCGTAGAAATTGACGTGAATTTGCTGCAAACGATTGCCAAAAATACCGGCGGAAAATATTTCAGAGCCAACAACAACAGTAAATTGGAAGCCATTTATGCCGAAATCAACAAATTAGAAACCACCGAAATCCAAGAACTCAGGTTTTATGATTACGATGAAAAATACCGTCCGTTTGTTTGGATAGCCGGTTTGTTGCTTTTATTGGAACTGGCTTTGCGCAATACGGTTTACAGAAGCTTCATTTAAAAACACAAATAACAATGGCCAAATAACAAATAATATTCAAAATCAAAAATTCAAAATTTAAAACAGAAAAGTTTGGAAATTGAAATTTATAACATTGGTAATTATTTGATTTTTGGAAATTGACAGTTGAAATTTAAAAATATGTACGAGTTAGAAGAAAAAGGTTATTTGTATTTCTTGATTGCCATTCCGGTTTTGGCGATGCTTTTCTTGTATGTACAATACTGGAAACGGAAGAAACAACGCGAATTCGGCGACTTGGAGTTGATTAAAAAACTAAGTCCGGAAAAGTCGGTTTTCAAACCAATCTTAAAATTGGTCGTTGTCCTGTTAGCCTTAGCTTGTTTGATTATAGGATTGGTCAATCCGAAAATGGGAACCAAAATCGAAACCGTAAAACGTGAAGGCATTGACATTGTTTTTGCCGTTGACGTTTCCAAAAGTATGTTGGCCGAGGACGTTGCGCCGAGCCGTTTGGAGAAAAGCAAGCAATTGGTATCGCAAATCATCAACAATTTAGGCAGCGACCGCATCGGAATCATCGCCTATTCGGGCAGTGCTTTCCCGGTGTTGCCGATTACAACCGATTACAGCGTAGCCAAAATGTTCCTGCAAAGCATGAATCCGGGAATCATTTCGGCTCAAGGAACCTCCATTGATCAAGCCATCAATTTGGCGACCACTTTTGTAGACAAAAAAGACAAAACCAATAAACTGCTCATCATCATCAGCGACGGAGAAGACCATGCCGAAGGTTCGGTAGATGCGGCCGCAGAAGCCAAAAAGATTGGAATGAAAATCATTACCATAGGCGTAGGAAGTGAAAAAGGCGGACCTATTCCGTTAAAACGAAACGGCGTAGTAGAATCGTTCCAAAGAGACAAAAATGATGAAGTAGTCATTACCAAAAGAAATACCGAAATATTAAGAGCCATAGCCAAGGCTACCGGCGGCGGTTATGTAGACGGGAATTCGACCAAAGGTGTTTTAGACTACGTAAAAAATGCCTTAGACAACATCCAAAGAACGGAATTTGAAAGCACTCAGATGGCCGACTTTAAATCGCAGTTCCAATGTTTCTTAGGTTTTGCGTTTTTCTTGTTGTTTTTGGATATTTTCTTGTTGGAGAAAAAAACCAAATGGGTAGAAAAAATGAATCTGTTTAACGAGAAAAAATAATGAAAAAGATATTGCTTTACGGTTTACTCGTGACTTCTTTCATGGCGAAAGCCCAAGAAAAGGAAGCAGATAAAAATTTGCCTCAAGGCAACGAAGCTTTTGTCGAAAAAAAATACGCCGAAGCCGAAGCCGAATACCGTATATCGGAATCTAAAAACCAAAAAAAGGCGATTGCCTCATACAATTTGGGGAATGCTATTTACCGCCAAAACCAAGCTAACGAAGCCAAATACCATTTTGTAAAGGCCTTAAGTAATGCCAAAAACAAAACCGACAAACACCGCATTTACCATAATATCGGTAACATTTTAATGAAAGCCAAAGATTATTCCGGTGCGGTAGAAGCTTATAAAAATGCGTTGCGAAATAATCCGGCCGATGATGAAACCCGTTACAATTATGCTTTGGCGAAAAAGTTCTTAAAAGACAATCCGCCTAAGAAAAACGACGACAAGAGTAAAGACAAAAAGAACCAAAAAGAAGACCAGAAAAAGAACAAAGACCAGCAGGAGAATAAAGACAAAGACAAAGACAAAAACAAAGATCAAAAAGACCAAAACAACAAGAATCAAAATAAGGACAAAGACCAAAACGGCAACAAACCGCAACCGCAACCCGGCGGAGTTTCCAAACAGCGCTTGCAAAATTTGCTCGATGCCGTAAACAATGAAGAGAAAAAAGTTCAGGATAAAGTCAATAAACAAAAAGTAAGAGCCAACCCTGAAAAGGCCGAAAAAGACTGGTAATCAATTTGAAAATGATTTAATTTGAAGATTTGAAAATGAAAAGGTTCCTAATAATATTTCTTTTAATCACCAATGCGCTAATGGCCCAAGTACAATTTGAGGCCAAAGTGAGCAAAAATACCTTGGGCATCAACGAACGCCTTCGCATCGAATTCAATATGAATGCCGATGGGGATAATTTTGTGGCGCCTAATTTTGAAGCTTCCGGTTTTAGAGTAATCGGCGGACCTAGTCAGTCTGTTAGTCAATCTTGGATTAACGGAAAAAGTTCCTTTAACAAGTCTTATATCTATATTTTATTGCCGACTCAAAAAGGGCAATTGACAATCAAACAAGCGGCTATTGAAATCAACGGGCAAATCTACAAAACGTCACCGGTTAAAATTAACGTGACCAATGCCGTTGAAATTCCGAAAGATCCAAATGAAGCACCGGCTGTTAGTGCCGATGATAATATTTATTTGGTAGCCGATATATCCAAATCGAATCCGTACCTCAACGAACCGATTACAGTAGTATACAAATTGTATTTCAGCTATAACATCGGCATTTCGAACTGGCGAGAATTGAACAAACCCAAATACAACGATTTCTGGTCGCAAAACATCGATATCAAACAACTCAAAGCCGAAGAAGGCATGTTTAAAGGCGAACGCTATCGCTTTGTAGTTTTGCGAAAAACAGTATTGTATCCTCAAAAATCGGGCAAACTGGAAATCGAACCTTTATCACTCGATATTGATTGTCAAGTTCCTAGCAACCGTCGTAATTTTTGGGGACAACCTTTAATGGTAGAAGACAGCAAACGCGTTTCGGCAGGTAGCAAAATCATCAATGTCAGAGCTTTGCCGGAAAATGGCAAACCGGAAGATTTTTCAGGCGCTGTTGGCCAATTTGATTTCAAAGTAAAGCCTTCTAAAACTACTTTGAAGAACGGAGAATCATTAGATTTAACACTGAGTGTAATTGGTAAAGGAAATCTAAAACTGTTCTCGTTACCGAAGCCGGTAGTGCCAACTGCTTTGGAAATGTACGATCCGGTACACGAAGAAAATGTTTCAACACCATTGACCGGAATGACAGGGAGAATTACCGACAAATACACGATTATTCCGCAGTACAAAGGCAATTACCAAATCAAACCACTACGCTTCAGTTATTTCGATTTGACTTCCGGACGCTATAAAACCATCACTTCTGAGCCTATAACTATAAATGTTCTGGACGGTCCGAGTGTGGCTTCGGGAGAAAAA
>NZ_JBILQL010000004.1:0-75150 GCF_044373165.1 Flavobacterium sp. | reverse complement strand
TGAATTTGGTTGTTCCATTTGTATTTAGAGGTCAAGCCCAACATAGCATTGCCGCTTCGAGAAGAGGAAGCAAATTCTACCGAACGATAAAAAATCAACGGATTCACAAAACTCATGTCAAACCCGCGATTGTTGTTATTGGCCCAAACCACAGATTCAAATAAACCAATGTTCCATTTATTGGTAACGTTTAAGCTCAAATAATGACTGGCCGCAAACTTAGTTGCATACGTTCTGTCGAGCGTTACTTCCGGTCGAACATCTTTGAGCCAAGTATACAAATTGGTGTATTTGATTTTCCAAAAAGTGGTATTCAATTTAAAATAAGGATACGGACTTGCGCCATCGCTCCACAACAAAGAGCGATACCCATCGCCTATGAAATTGCGCCCGTAACCCAAATTCATGTTGATGAATTTACTCGGCGTGTAGGCCAAATTAGCTTCGGCCAATGGAAAGTCATAAGCATCCGATTTGAATGTTTTGGCAATACCAATACCGGGAATAATTGCCGGATTTCCGCCATCGGGTGCTATAGATTCTGCATATCGATTAAAGTAATCGGCAAAACGCCCTTGGCTTTCGTAGATGGTTGTAGTAAAATTAAGCTGGCTTCCCAAACCTCCGTTAAACTGAATCCCGCGGGTATTCACATAAGTATAACTACTAACACTTGGGTCGCTTTTACCGAATTGCAAATCCAATATTGGATTCAGGGTAAACCAATAATCTTCGCCTTGAATTTGAACTAAATTTTCGTTCCAAAACTTTTTGCCCCACCAATTTTGCTTATTTTTCATCAGCTTTTGATTTTCGGCTGACAAATCGTAATACTTTGAAACATCGGCATAAGAAAACGGTTTAGAACCTGTATGATTGTTGGCGCCAACCTGATTCATTTCGTCATCAAATTGCGCATAAAAACTGTGCGAAAAAGGAATGTTCAAATGACTCTTGAATTGCGGATTTTGGAAAGCATTGTATTTCATACTGTCCAATTCTGTCAAATAAGCGGTTTTCGGACGGTATGTAGTAGTAGTTTTCTCTGCAATTACCACAGCTTCTTTTTGGGCTTGTATATCGGCTACACTTTGTAACGGAATAGCAATTTTGATTGTGTATTTGGCATAAGTTGGATCACCATTGTAGGTTGGCGGACTGATTTTCGGCATCAACCCAAAAACCCTTTTACTCTCGTTTACCAATGATTCTTCAACAGCATCAACATAAATCACTTTAAAATTTCCCTGATCGTTAACTTCAAATAATACGATTAAGCTTCCTTTATAATTCTTTTCTTTTAAACCTAGCGGCACTTTGAAGTTGTTGAACACAAAATCTTGAACCTGATTGTAAAAACACATTTCTAAGGCAGCCATTTCTTGGCCTTCACAGGAAGGAAATACCGGAAATCTTTCGGCGCTGTATTTGGAAACCTGCGCACTTGTCACTATTGAAAATAAAAATATAAAGTAGAAAATCTTTTTCATTGATCAAAAATAAAATAATTAATAACCGCCCGAGGCTATCTCGCCGTTAGCAATGGTTTTGGCTGCAGATGTACCGATTCTTTTAACTCCTAATCGGATCATTTCTTCAGCTTCTTCATAAGTGCGAACACCTCCTGCAGCTTTTACCGGAAGGGGCGAAGCATTTTCGAGCATTATGATAACCGTATGCTTTGTAGCGCCGTTGGGTTTGTTGTTTTCGGTGACATAAAAACCGGTTGACGATTTTACATAAACATTTGCATAGCAATCTTCTTTGAAGTTAGCCATGACAACATTTTTAATCAAAGCAGAAAGCTGAATAATTTGATCATCAGTCAATGCTGCTACTTCAATAATCCATTTGGCTGCTTTATGGTGATCGAAAGCTAATTGAGTTCCTTTTAAAATTTCTTCTTTTACTAGATCACTTTCTCCTTTTTTAAAAGCTTTATAGTTGCACACAAAATCCAACTCATCAACACCGTCATCGATAGCCTTTTTAGCTTCTGTCAATTTTTCTTCCAAAGAATTAGTGCCTTCAGGAAAAGAAATAACTGTACCGATTAACAACTTTGAACCGGCATTTGAAATCAATTGCCGTGCGGTTTTTACATGGTTTGGCCGAATCATAATCAGTTTAAATCCTTCGTTAATGGCTTCTTGAATAAACCCTTCAACAATAAGATTATTTTCTTTTTCAGTCAAACCGGCTTGCGCTGCTGTTTTGAGATAAGTGGAATCGAGGTATTGTTTTATATTCATGGCATAAAAGTAAAAAAAAAACCGTCTCTATCTTAAAAAGAAGACGGTCACTTTAGATATTAACTAAAAACATATTGTTAGTCATTCCGTATTTTTTTGAGTAGTAATAAGCTAAAAAAAGCCGTCAATGCTCCGGTAAAATTGGCTACAATATCCATCAAATCCGCTTCACGAGTCTTGGTGAAAACTTCTTGTAAAATCTCAATTAAAACGCCGTAACCAAGTGATATAAGCACTATGTAGGCTAATTTTTTCCATTGCATTTTTCCTAATTGTAATACACTGTAAAAACCCCAAAGTATCGTAAATCCGAAGTGAAATGAAAAATGCCCGTATTTATCGGCTCCTGATACTTTGATTGTTGGCAAGTCACTAAACTTGGCCAAGCAAAGGATTAAAATTAAAAAAGTCCAGCCAATGGCCAGACTTAGTATCGTGTTTTTAAGCACCGATGAGTTCTTTGTAACCATCACTGGAAAGTAATTCATCAATTTCGGCGGCATTGGCAATTTTGACTTTGACCATCCAGCCTTTACCGTAAGGATCAGCGTTAACATTTTCAGGATTCACTTCTAAATCTTCATTGAATTCAATGATTTCTCCGGAAAGTGGCAAGAACAAATCTGACACTGTTTTAACAGCTTCTACAGTTCCGAAAACTTCGTCTTTATCTAGAGTTTGGTCGAGTGTTTCCACCTCAACATAAACGATATCTCCTAATTCTTTTTGGGCGAAATCAGTGATTCCTACAGTAGCTACATCGCCATCAATTAAAACCCATTCGTGGTCTTTGGTATACTTTAAATTGCTAGGTATATTCATTAGTTAGCTTGTTATGGTGTTGTTTTTAAAATTTCTTCAAAAGTATAATTTCTCGGCAGATTATTAAAATCTTTGGTTTAAAACTTTATTAATTTCCAAAATTGTAACGCATTGTAAATCCGGTTCTGATATTCGTCATTGGGAACGAGGTTGAGATTACCGGTTTCGAGAATGAATGATCATAGAAGAAAATGGCCGTTAAGTTCTTACTGAATGAGTAATCAGCGGTTACTCTAGCTGACCAAATGTTTTGTCCTCCGCCCAATTGGTTATTGTCGTAATCCAAATAACGTACAATGGTTTTGTTATTTCGGTAGGAGAAATCAACCTTCACATTGATATCGCTTTTGATAATTCCTGTTGGGTTATCCGCCAATTGAGAAGAGAAAATCACATCTTTGAATCGATATCCTACCCCTAAAATGTATTCTTGCCCTTGAACCTCTGTTAACAAGTTATTATCAAAACTCATAGACAAACTTCTGTCTTTCTTCATTTCGGCTAATATCTTGAACGAATTTTTCATCTCAAAATCCAACCTTACCAAAGGATTGAATTGCTCTACTAAGTTGATATTGGCCACTATGGTTCTGTTAAAAAAGTTACCAAATCCGCCATTGTCTTGTGCACCCGGGTTTTGGTCGTAATCAAAATTAGAACGGAAAGAGTTGATGGTGTAAGAAGCGCGATAAGCGTGTTGGATAGAGAAACGTTTGAATTTATCCTTAAAGAATTTGTAACGCATCAATCCACTGTATTTCATATTCCAGTTAGGTATCGGGAAACTGCGGAAAGTACCCAATGAAATTCCGTCGGCTGAAGCTCCTGTGTAAGCCGCTAAAAATGACGGAATCAATACAGCCTGATTATTTCTGCCGAATCCTATCGGATACCCTTCATTTGAAGTATAAAAAGTATACCTCGGATCATTCACATCTGAAGGTATCGGGTTGTCTGAATCACCGTATCTCGGGAAGGTTGTACTGCCGTAAAACTGAGTGGCCAAACGGTCGGCTATAATGGCTCGGTTGTTTCTGAATTCGTCAAAAGCAGCAGAACCGTTTTCATCACTTCTACCAAATGATGTTGCCAGCATTACTGTTGAAATAGAGAAGTTACCAAAACTGTAAGGAGAACGCGGGTTATACAATCCGGTAGTTTCATCTACATCGTATTGTTCAGAATAATTCTCTGCATAAGTTCTGTTTGCCGTTAAATCGATTTTGAAATCAGGAAATAAATCAACGTTTGCGGTCATTTCCAATGTTTTGGTAATGGCTCGAGTGTAGCTTTGGTTGAAATCGGGATAGGTGGTTAACCATCCTCTTTTAGCAGCTTCAAATCGAACGTCATCTTGAATTCCGAAAACGAAGCCCAAAGAAGGTTTACTAGAACCGAAAAACCCTAAACTTGGCAAGAATCCGGGCAACATGGTACCTTCGTTTTGAGTGTAATTAATCTGAAGATTTTTAACGCTGGTTAAGACTCCTTTTAAACCGTCTAGGAAAATATTAGTGTTTCCGGCTGTTTGCGCTTTAGTATTGGTGATTTTTTCTCCCGGTTTTGGCAACGTTGTCGGTTTTGCAGCTGGGGTTGCCGGTTTTTTTCCTAAACCAATGTATTTGTAGAAGGATTCCATATTGAACGCTGTATTCAATCGGTGTGATCCTGCATTTTGAATAGTATTCCCTAAATTAAATCCGTCAACTTCAGCCAATGCTAAAGAGGCGCGTTGCCAACTGTAATCTCCGGTATAAGAATAGGTAGATTTTACAAAAGACAATAACGGAATCTTATTAATAGGCAATTCATAATTAACCACTAATTGTTGGTTGTGTAAGTTTGGAGTACCAATGTTCCAAAAGTCGGTCCAAATAGTGTAACTGTTGTCAGGAACGTTGTCTTCGTTTAAATAAGACCGAACGATATTATTGGAAGCCGCCGTATAATTTACTTTAAGCGATTTGGTAATATTGTAATTAAACCCATATTGGTAATTGAACATATAATTTCTTCGGAACAAGGGATCAATCGGAATTCCGTCAACATCCACCTGACGGAACTGCTGTCTGTTGTATTGTCTGATAATATTAGAACTAAACGATATACTGGCCGGTAAGTAATTAAAATTAAAATCACTCAAAAGTTTCCAATAATCACTTTTCTTCAAAAACTTACTTTTCTTAAAAGGCTCTATGGCTTTGGGTTTGAAAGCATAGGTATAATCTACAGAAGTAGTAACCTGTTGGTCTATAAAACTCTCTATTTCGTAATTGTGCTTTTCAACTTCATTATAGGAGTAAGAGAGTGTTAAATTTTCGGGATCGTAAATTCGAGGTTTTTGTTCGGCTGCACGTTCTTTTTTAACTCCAATGAAATTGATACTGGTTCGCTTGGTGTAATCGATTGCTCTATTTTGAATATTATCTCTTTCTGCAGCATCTGGAGTATTATTAATCAATTGTTGCAGTCGAATATCTTGATTAAACGGATCATATTCAGGAGTTATAGTTTCTTCTCCAACAGCATAGTTAAATGGCAAATTGATTCCCCATTTTTTTGGCAACAATTTTCCTAAACTGAAATTAGTAACCAAATTGTATTGTTGTACATCTTCTCTGCTTCTTTCATTAGGCCCTTCTTCCAAAGCCCCAAAACCAATAGTGCTCATTCTTCCCGTGGCTGAAACCGTAGCAAAATCAGCCATGTTAGCATCCACATTAACCACAGCCGCCATACCGCCTTTATTGTTCATATCGGCTATACGCAACTCGTTGAACCAAACTTCACCTCGAATTTTTTCAGTATGGTTGTTTTTAATTCCGACCATTAAAGTTCGAACCAAACCGAAGTTAGGATTTCCTTTGATCCCCAATCGCAATTTAACATCGCCATCCCCATCGGGTAAATTATTATCGTCATCAGGATAGTATATTCCTTCTAATGGCAAAGTAGCCGGGTCGATACTCATCGCTTGCACTTTCATTCGGGTTAATAGCGACATGGCTAAACTCAACTCATTTTCTTCCGGCCAAATTTCCTCCGGAAGCGTAGCGCCTTCCGGGGTTACTTTAAGTGGAATTTCAACTTGATAAAAATTATTGGTGAAATCGTTTCCAAAACGAATAAAAGCAGACATTTGATTGTCTAATAGCGGTGTTGGATCGGTAGGAGCCGGCAAAGCCTCGGCATGTAAAAACATTTTTAATTTGTTGAATTGACGCATATCAACATTCACGTTTTTGAATACTGCTCTTGAGTCTCCAACTTCAAGACCATCGCCTGATGCTCTCAATGACAACGATTGTTCGTTTTGACTGATTACCTGATTTCCCTGTCCTACTTCTTCCCGGATTACTCCCGGAGGCAAAACGTATGGAATAGGCAAACGCGACGCATTTTCCTGAAGATTTACCGCTAACACATCAAAATTAGTGTCATCATCATTGGGTTCACTGTCGGTAGGTTGAAAAGATTGATCATATCTTCTCCACTCACCGCGAACTAAATCTAATACCCCAAAACGCAGTGTGATTGGCTCGGTGAATCCGGTCATGAACATTCTCATAAATCGAATAGAACGAAAATCTGAAATACTACCAACAGTGGTAGTTGGCTGTGTTACCGGTATTTTGAATTGGTACCATCTGGCTCGGCCATTTGGAGCACCATTTGGTAATTCAATATTCGTTTCTCTTACATCGGTAATAAAGTTTTGCCCAACTTGCATGTTAGGTCGTATATCTATTTTGTATTCGAAGTAAGCATTCACCGTGTTCATGGTATTGTCACGATTAATGTCCTCAACATCAGGTAAGGTCGTTGAACCTCTATTAGTATCGGAAACAGCAATAGGAGAGTTTCCTTGTAATCCGTTGTAATTTTTGTAACGTTCAAAAATGGTAGATCCGGAAGCGTTCAAAAAGTATTGGTAGTTATCGGCTGCCGGGTCATCTAATGTGGCAAAAGCACCAATATTAGTTAAACCTCTCTCGCCCTCATCATCAATACCGTCTAAACCAACGTCTTGAGAAGAACGGTTAGAGCCATCCACATCAAAAGCATAAATCAAAGACTGTGAGGTTGGCACTCTTCCCCAAACTGTTGGGCTGACTAAAGAGGCACTGTTGCTCGACGGCAAACCGTTTTCGTATTGTTTGCGTTCGTCTTTTAAGATGTCTTCCGAAATTTCTCCTAAGTTAAAATACAAGCTACCAACATTTGTAGGACTTGGGACTGTTGCCGGATTAGCCGGATCAAAGTAAGGATCTAAAACCCAAAACTGAATGTATTCAACATTACTTTGCTCAAAGTTAGTTGAATTAATAGCGCGTGTAATACCCCCAAAATTATCTTGAGGCAACGTAAATCCGGATGGACTCAAAGCCTCAGAATTGTAATTGTATGGCCCGCGTTCTTGAGGATAATAAGTCAAGTCTAAAGTATTAATAACCGTTTGTTGCCCTACTTGCAATTCTAAATCCGGGAAAAGTTCACGATTGAAAATTCTTCTTGTACTGTTGAGAGATATGCCGTCTTGACCAATTTCGTTTGGCGTTTGAACATAGATAGTAGGGTCAATCGTATACCAATTTAATTTGGCTCTTTTATGGCCATATTCTAACCCAACCAAAGCGGAACCAAAGTCGTTATATCCAACTCCGGATTGCCATTTAGGCACACTCGACAAAGTCCATGACAGCGGTGCACGCATGTCAATAGTAGTTTGAGAACCTTCAAAATCGTCTACATAAACCGTAGCTTCTCCTTGAAAACGATCATTTTGAGGAGCATCCGGTTGTAAAAAAGCAACCTCTCCTCTAAAAGAAATATTGGAAGGCACATCAGTATCAATGTTAGGCAACTTATTGGCTAATCTGGTTAAAAAAGGAACTTCTGTAGAATAGTTAGCATTAAATCCAAAAATAGAATTATTCACAGACTCTTGACCGTAATTGGATTTTTGTGTGAATGGTCTTTCAGTCATTTTAATAAATGTACCTCCAACCAAAAATTTATCTGAGAATTTATGTTCTACATTAATTCCCATAAATCTGCGTGTTTGTTGGCCAAAGGCAGCATTGTTTTCCACCGAAACTTGAATTGGTGTATTGGAAGCTTGCAAGGAAGGATCTAAAATTTGTACTCTTCCGGCTTGGTAATTCACGCTGTAATCTATCCCTTCTTGTAAAACCCTTCCTCCGGCAGTAACAACCACCGACCCTCGTGGTACATTAAAAGCCCCAATTGGAATTCCGTCACCTCCGGCTGATTTGAATCTACCTTTTAATTGGAATTTATTTTTGGCAGCATCTTGTAAAGCACCGGCTTGGGTACTTGAGTACATGCTTCTGAAAACATACTTTTGTTGGTTAGGATTGTAATCTATGGAGCTGTTGGGGTCACCATAATAGTTTTCTGCTGAAGCAGGTGTTTTTAATTTATCGAAAATTAATTTTCCGAAAGGCTCCACCGTGGTAAAAATAATTCGCCCGTTTTGTTGGTCTACCGTCAATCCCGGCATGAAGTCAAAGAACCCGTCACCTCCGGCTTGCGGGTCATTGTTATAATTTAGCCTATCCACATTAAATACTTTGATCAGTGGTGTTTCTGCCACAACCATTTCAGGATCTGTAGTGGTTGGAAAAGTTGTTCCCGGAACCGGTGTAATATAGTTTATGGGTGAAGGATCGGTATATAAAATATTCAATCTGAAATCCTCTTGTTGTAATTGATAAGCGCCCGGTATTTGATAAATGTTTTTCATCATCAAATTCCAAACCGGCTTGGCTACATTAGTCAAATTACTTTTCAACATTTTCAAAATCAAACTTTGGGTTGAAATTGTTGGATTAGCAACATCAGTGGCATCTAAAACGGTAGTATCAACGCCATCTGTTCCAAACTCTCCAACTTGATAAACTGCATCTCCGACAGTATATTGGTAAGCAACAGCTAACACTTCGTCATTGGCCAATCTTTGTTGTAAGGAAATGTAACCCAATTGCGGATGATAAGTAAACTCATTCGGTGCTAATTTGCGTGCATTCTCCAATTTAGAATAATCAGTTCCTTCATCCACAGGAACTATGTTATTAAAACCGGCACTCGACGTTACAATATCTCTAATATTACTGTTTAATAATCCTGTTCCGGCATTAATTTGATCCGGGTCATACTTGTTATTACTATTATCAGAGGGTGTATCAACTGTGGGATCCGGTGGTGTAGTAAAAAAGTTATTGTTGACATCGGTGGGATTCAACGCTACAACTTGGTCATCGGTTAATCCGGCCAAACGGGCTTCTCCTAAATCTTGTAACGCTATGATGTTTCTTAAATTGTTATTGGTTTGACTAACACGATTTTGTCGGTTAGTTACCCAAACTTCTATTCTGGTAATTTGAACCCTACTGTTGATAAAAGGGTAATTTTTGAGTGAACTATCATACTTATTTCTAAAGTATTGCGATAAGAAAAAGTGTCTATCAGCATCATAATCTAATCCGAAAATTTCAAAATCCTGAATTGTTCCGCCACCTTGAGCAGTCACTGATCTTGTTTGCGACTTTTGTTCCGAAAATACTCCGGTAACCGAAGTCTTTCCGAATTGTAATTGGGCTTTCACTCCAAACAAACTCTGGGCACCGCGGATTAATGAATTGGTCAACGGCATACTTACGTTTCCCACTTCAATTTTTTGGATGATATCGTCTTCTGTTGGTGTGTATTCGAGTTTGATTAAATTTTGAAAAGCAAACGTAGACTCTGTATCATAATTAGCATTCACATTCAAACGCGTTCCTACTTTTCCCATCAAACTCATACTGATTCTTTGATCGAAATCGAATGTGGTTTGGGCGCGATTTCTGGGTGAAAAAGCCGGGTTATCTTGTTTGGTATAACGAACACCCAAGTCCATTTCAACGGAACCTGTTGGTTTTACATCTATAGTATTAGAGCCGAAAATAGTTTCAAAGAAGCCTGAATTTACATAATAACGCGGCAATAAATCTTTTTTGGCGGCTTCACTGCCTTCTTTCTTACCGTCAATAGCGTCTGACTTTTTCTTGAAATAGTCGCGCATGGTTTCACGCATAACTAGTTCTTCGTATTCTTTGGGTGTTAAAATGATAGGATAATTGATATTGAACCCTTCAAAAGTACTGGTGTAAATATATCTGTTAGTGACAGGGTCGTAAGTATAAGCATTGACAATACTTTTCGGATTTTTGATCTGCATCCTACCGGTATTATAACCTGTACTGTCTTGAGGCGTAGGAGTAACTTGAGAAAAAGCGGAAATCCCGGTTAACAACAGGATTCCGAAAAGAAAATTCCTCAAAGTAAAAAAGTGTTTAAATGCGTATATTGTTTTCAAAAATTATAAATTTTTTAATGCTTGTTTGATGATTGTTTCCACTGATGCCTCAGGGTTGTCTTTTAGAATCTTATCCACCACTTTTTCGGCATTTTTTCTAACATAACCCAATACCTCCAAAGCAGATAACGATTCTTCTCGGTTAATATTGTGTTGGGCTACCGAAATTTCGTCTAAATCGTATAGTTTTAACACTTTATCTCTCAAGTCTAATATTACTCTTTGAGCGGTTTTGTTCCCAATTCCTTTGATGGATTGAATGGTTCCTACATCGCCGTTTCCTATAGCTTGAATGATTTGTTTAGGATCTAAAGAAGACAACATAGTTCGGGCAATCCCGGCACCAATTCCCGATACAGACAAGAGTAGTTTGAAAAGTTCTCTCTCCGATTTTTCGACAAACCCGTATAAAGAATGCGCATCCTCCTTAATTTGAAGATAAGTGTACAACTTGATAAATTCCGACTGCGGAAGCAATGAAAAAGTATGCAATGAAATGTTAATATGATAGCCAACACCATTGCAGTCAATCACCACGTCTGTGGGTGTCTTTTCTACTAGTTTTCCTTGAATATGTGCAATCATTTTAACAAAATTCTAACCCAAATATAGCAAAATTCTTCAACTGACATCATCTCTTTGCAATATCTGAACAATATTACAAAACTATTTGGTTGCCACTTTTTTTCTCTTTTCCTTTTCTTGGGCATCTACAACAGCCACAGCCACCATATTTACCATTTCTTCTACGCTGGCTCCCAGTTGAAAAATATGCACCGCTTTTTCCATTCCCAACATAATCGGACCGACAGAATCGACTTTGTAAAGCTCTTTTAAAAGCTTATAATTGATGTTGGCAGCTTCTAAATTTGGAAAGATTAGTGTGTTTACTTTTTTTCCGGCCAATTTTGAGAAAGGGAATTTATTTTTAAGCATTTCGGGATTCAGAGCAAAATCGGTTTGGATTTCACCGTCAACTATTAAATCCGGATAGTATTTGTGCAGATAAGCAACAGCCTCTCTTACCTTGGTGGCGCTTTCGTGGGATGAAGAACCAAAATTGGAAAATGACACCATGGCCATAACCGGTTCCATTCCAAACATTCTTACCGTCTTAGCTGTCATCAAAGCAATTTTAGCCAATTCATCAGCAGTTGGATTAGGATTGATGGCCGTATCCGATAAAAACATCGGCCCTCGATTGGTCATCATCATATTTGTGGTTGCAATCAAAGTAATTCCCGGCGCTTTACCTATTAACTGCATCAAAGGTTTTACTGTTGACGGATAGCTTCTCGAATATCCGGAAACCATCGCATCGGCATCACCTTCATTGACCATCATAGCGGCAAAATAGTTGCGCTCACGCATCCATTTTTGGGCATCCAACAATGAAATACCGCGGCGTTGTCTCGACTTCCAATAAATATCGGCATACTTCATTCGGCGCTGGTCTTCTTCCTTGGTTTTCGGGTCAAAAATCGGCACATCGGCATCAAAACCCAATTCTTCTTTTAGCTCTAAAATCAATTCTTTATTCCCTAATAAAATAGGATGAGCTATGCCTTCTTCGTAAGCAATTTGGGCAGCTTTTAACACATCCAAATGATCTGCTTCGGCAAAAACAACTCTTTTAGGATCGGTTTTAGCTCGGTTGGTTAACAAACGAACCATTTTATTATCAGAACCTAATCGTTCTAATAACTCTTCTTCGTATTTATCCCAATCGGTAATCGGGTTTAAGGCTACGCCCGAGTTCATTGCGGCTCTTGCCACAGCAGGCGCAACTTGCGTAATCAATCTCGGATCGAAAGGTTTGGGAATAATATACTCTTTCCCAAAATTCAATCGGGTTTCACCATAGGCTATATTAACTTGCTCAGGAACAGGCTCTTTCGCCAATTCGGCCAATGCATGTACCGCTGCCATTTTCATTTCTTCGTTAATTTTGGTGGCTCTGACATCTAAAGCACCACGAAAAATATATGGAAAACCTAATACATTATTAACCTGATTAGGATGATCGGAACGACCCGTGGCCATGATGATGTCTTTTCTGGTTTTGACGGCTAAATCATAGTCGATTTCCGGAATCGGATTGGCCATCGCAAAAACAATCGGATTTTTAGCCATGCCCAACAACATTTCAGGTGACATAATATTGCCGGCAGATAAGCCTAAAAATACATCCGCACCAACCAAAGCTTGCGCTAAAGTGGTTCCGGTTTTTCCATGGGTGTATCTTTTTTGTAAATCTGACAAATCCGTTCTTTGAGGGGAAAGGACACCGTCTTTGTCGAACATTATAATATTTTCGGGTTTAACGCCTAATAAAATGTACAAGTTGGCACAAGCTAAAGCGGCAGAACCCGCTCCGGAAACTACAATTTTTACTTCTGTAGTTTTCTTTTTGGCTAATTCTAGAGCATTCAGTAATGCTGCTGAGGAGATAATGGCTGTTCCGTGTTGGTCATCGTGCATTACCGGAATATTCAATTCTTCGACCAAGCGTCTTTCAATTTCAAAAGACTCCGGAGCTTTGATATCCTCGAGGTTGATACCGCCAAAAGTTGGAGCTATATTTTTTACGGTTTCAATAAACGCATCGATGTCTTTGGTACCGACTTCAATATCAAACACATCAATACCTGCAAAGATTTTAAACAAAAGTGCTTTCCCTTCCATTACCGGTTTTGAAGCTTCCGGACCAATGTCGCCTAACCCTAAAACGGCGGTACCATTACTGATTACGGCTACTAAATTACCTTTTGCGGTATATTTATATACATTGTTAACGTCTTTGGCAATTTCCAAACAAGGTTCCGCTACACCGGGAGAATAGGCCAGAGACAAGTCTCTTTGTGTGGCGTATTTTTTGGTTGGTACAACCTGAATTTTACCCGGCGTTGGTTTAGCATGGTACAAAAGTGCTTCTCGTCGCTTGCTGTATTTGTTCATTATAGGTTAGTTTTATTCTGACTTACAAAGGTAGAAGTATCGGTGTAAAATGGAAATTTTTGACCATTTCTTTTTGTACAATCTAACAAAGTAAAAAGCCGCAATGTTATGTTGCGGCTTTTTATCAAACTAACTAACTAAATTTGTGGTTGGCATTTATTGTTGTATCAATTCCTTGATGTTGATATTGTCCGGCAGTCGACCTACATTTTGCAATTTTATTGCTGCTAATTTCTGAGCAACAGTAATAGTTTCTTCAATATTTTTATGGTGCAGTTGAGCATATAAAAATCCGGTCCAAAAAGCATCTCCGGCGCCGGTAGTATCTTTTACCTCTTCAATTGGTATTGCTTTTTGAAAAAACAATCCTTGGTGGATATCTGAAACTACCACTCCGTTTTTGCCTTTGGTCAAACAAATGGTAGAGGCACCTAAAGCATGAAAATAATCAAAAATGTATTCCTCTGATTTTACAGCAGCGAACAAACGGTAACAATCGTCTTCGCTTAATTTTACTAACGGATCATTAGCTAAATATTCTTTGAGGATGGTTTTGGCTTCTTCTCTGTCGGGCCAAATGCGTTCCGAAAAATTGATGTCGATACTGAGTTGTAATCCTAATTCTTTTGCTCTTTTGGCGCGATTGAGAATGGTTTGTCTGGCCGGATTTTTACTTAAAGCGAAACAAGTGGTGTGAAATATTTTGGCTACCGCAATCACTTCATCCGGTAATTGACTTTCAAAAATTTCGCAATCGGCTTGACGATACGGGATAAAATCGGGTGTTTCAGTCGATTTTGAGACAAAAATTACGGAAGTAGGAACCGTTTCAGATTTCCCAATATGATTCGTATTGACATGATTGGCTTTTAATTTCCGAATGACATAATCGCCTAAACCATCTTGACCACAAGAAGCCACTAAAACGGAATTCAATCCTAAACGCGACGCATTAACCGCCACATTGGTTGGCGAGCCACCCAAAAAGCGATGGTAATCTTTAGTCCTATTGATAGAAGTATTGACTTCATGACCGATGAAATCAATCAAAACCTCTCCTATGCTTATGATGTCTATAGTTTTCAACTTAAACTAATATTTTAAAGTTATGGTGTAATGATTGGTGTACTAAAACCGATGCCGCTGCACTCCAAGCACAAAGTGAAACACCATTCGGCGCTGTGGTTTGGGTGTTGAAATTTTCATAAAATGAAAACTCATTTTGGGCATTGGCTTCGTTTATTTTTTCTAATACAGATGTTGCCTTTTGACATTCATCTTTGGCAATCAATGCTAATCCGAAAAACCCGTTGACCATTGGCCAACTGCCGCCATTGTGAAACTCATAGGGATAATTTCTGAACTCGTATTTGCAATTGTTTTTGAGTAAGTTCCAATGTTCATCGGTTTCAAAAACAGGTGGCCAAAAAGCCGGCAATAAACCCAACTGGGTTTCTGAAGCCAAACTAAGGGCATAATTTAGAATCTTATTTTGAAATTCGGTTGAACCGATATTAAGCAATACCAGTAATGAATTGGCGAAAGCGTCAAACTGAGTTTTGTAACCCGAGGGTGAAAACGAGCAAGGCATAAAATCTTCGAAATTAACCATAGCATGAGCTCTTTCATGGTACTTTTCGCCCTTGGAGTCAGGCATAAAATTAATCTCAATTTGAAAAATAATGCTTTCTATCTTTTCTTGTATGGCTTCACTTTTGGCAAAATAATTATAGCTTTTCAAGGCCCAAATTCGCAACAGCTGGTCGTATAAAACATAGCCATCAGTAATGTATTCATCGGCCCAATTTCCGGAAAGAGGAACATAAACAAGGTGTTTGTTGTTGAATTCCCATGCGTCTAATAATCCGAAACACTTTTCAATCTCTGGGTTGTGTTTTGATATAAACGAAACATCGCTCTTGTAATAAGCATATTGGCAAACGCCTATGATGAACCAGGTTACGGCATCAACTCGTCCGGCCAAACCACCGTAGCTGACTTCAATTTTCCCATCTGCAACCAACACATTGGAAGGAATTGTTCCGATAGGATGCTGATGTTTGGCTAAAGTTTCCAGCGTTTTTTTAAAAGTGGCTATCAACTTCTCATCACCGGATGCCAATGCCGCCAGTCCGCAAATCACACCGTCACGAGCCCAAACCCTTTTGTAATTGGTGGTGTTTTCGGCACTGGCCAAAAAACCATAAGGCGAAGCCACTTTGTGTAATAAATCAATAGCTTTATGATAGGCGGTATTATTCACTTTATACAATTTGGTTTTTATTTTTGACCGTAATAAAAAGCGTTAAAACACCGGCAATAATTAAAAACAGCCCGGCGAGCTTTATGACATTCATCGGATTATTGCCTAACCAATCGTATACAAAATATTGCATGGTTAAGATTTGAATCGCCATAGGAATTACGATAAACATATTGAAAATACCCATATACACTCCGGTTTTTTCTTTAGGAATCGAACCGGCCAACAATTGATATGGCATAGCCATGGTTGACGCCCATGAAATCCCCAATCCAAACGAATACAAGAAAATGGTCGTTACCGGAATGTTATCCCCAAAAGGATTGTACATGATAAAAAGCACGTCGGTATTGTTTAACAACGGAATTAGTAACAATCCTATGCCACCCAAAGACAAGGCTACAAAGTGAACACCTTTGGCACCGATTTTTAAAGCCAATGGTACTAATAAAAAAGCCACCATAAAACAGATGATATTGTACGTTCCGTTTAGACTTCCCGTGAGTAATTGTGCTTTGGAAAACCCTTCTGACGCTTGATCAGTAGTACCAAACAGTGATAAAGACAACGAAGATGTAATGTATTGCCAATAACAAAACATAGCATACCAAGTAAAGAATTTTACCGGAATGAGTTGCTTCATGGTTAGCGGCATAGTTCTGAAGGCTTCAGCGATGTCATTCCATACGGTTTTGAAGATATTTTCTTTTTTCTTTTCTTTTATTAAGGCCAATTCTTCGTCGGTTGGCGGGTATTCTTTTGTGGTCATGACCGACAACAATACGGAAGAAATAGAAGCAAAAGCACCTATAAAAAATGCCCAATAGGTGTAAGTTGGAATCCCGTTTTCCATTTTATCGGTGATGGCTAAAAAGCCTAAAGAGACTAAAATAGCCGGTGTAAAATTGGCCAATGTGATTCCAAAACCGGTGAAGAAACTCTGCATTAAAAACCCAAGTGACATTTGTTTATCATTCAACTTATCGGCTACAAACGCGCGGTATGGTTCCATTGCTACGTTGTTTGCGGCATCTAAAATCCAGAGCAAACTGGCCGCCATGAAAAGCGTATTCGAATAAGGCATCAGCAATAACGCAATACTGGAAATCAATGCGCCAATCAGGAAAAAAGGTTTTCGGCGACCGAATTTTGGAGACCATGTTCCGTCACTTATCGCTCCGACTATAGGTTGAACTATCAATCCTGTAATTGGGCCGGCAAGCCATAGCATGGGTAAACTTGCTTCGTCGGCACCTAAATATTTATAAATGGCGCTCATATTGCTTTGTTGCAAACCAAAACTGAATTGGATTCCGAAGAACCCGAAGTTCATATTCCAAATTTGCCAAAAACTCAAGTTTATTTTTTTACTCATGGTTTAGTTTAATTTCTTGAGAAACGCTTCAAACGGGATGTTATTGGTAAAAATAACACCTTGCTTATCAATTACAGGAATCGACAAATTATTAGTGCTGATATTGGCTTTTTTGAGTTTGAAAAGCATTTCTTTCAATGCCTCCTGATTTTTATCGATGTCATAAAAAACAAACTCGATATGGTTTTCTTTGAGGTATTTTTTGGTGTCTGTACAATGATGACAATCATCACTTCCGTAGACAATCATAACTGTTTTTTCAAGTTTTGTGCTTGTCGTTTGACTTTCTTGTGCTGTTATATTATTGATAAAAAACACCAAAAAGATGAAAAGAGCGACTGATTTTTTCATGGGTACAATTGTTAAGAAGTATTTAAAGATAAAAATTCTTTGTTAAAAATAATTCCCATACCATAAAACTATGGTACAGGAATTACTCAAATTAAACATGAAATAGGTTGTTTAGAACTTGTAAGACAATGCCATAGAAAGTGATCTTCCCGGTAAAGGTCTTGCTCTAACGATGTTGGTGGTATTGGCAGTAATGCTTCCTTCTTCAGCTTCTGTGATGGCCAAAGTGTTGAATAAGTTATTACCGGCTATGTTTAAAGATAAACCTTTAGTAATGCCCACTTCAACAAATCCGTTTACAATTACAAATCCGTTCATTACCAATTCGTTGCTGTCTTGTGCATACGCTTTGGTTTGTCCGATGAAGCTTAATCCTAAAGTATTATTAGCTTTTCCGAATTTGTATGTCGGAATAAAGTTATACATCATTTTAGGTTGTCTTCTTGGTTCGTTACCGTCATTAGCTCCCGAAGTAACTTCAGCTTTAGTATAGGTAAAACCTCCACGCAAATTCAAATCGCTGTTTACGTTGTATGAAGACTCTAACTCAAGACCCATTGAACGGTAATCATTTTCGATAATAGTGTTCGATGTAGCTTCAAATCCGCCTTCCTCAGTAGTTGTAGAACTGAAGAATGTAGCATAAACATACCCTTTATCGAATTTTCTTTTGTATCCTAACTCAGCTTGAGCCAAAAAATCCAAAGAGTTGATTCTGTCTCCGTCAAGGTAATTTAACCCTGAGAATAAAATACGATCTGCTTTAGCAGAAGCACCTTTACTGTAACGGGCAAAAACGGACTGATTGGTATCGATTAAGTAATTGGCTCCTAAAGTATAAGAAACATAATCGTAATCGTAATCAACTGCCGTTGTGTTGGCAGTATTGACTGCAGAAACACTGGTTTCCGGAGTAGAAATCACATTATCATTGTTGATATCATAGGTGGTTTGAGAAGAGCCTGCGAAAGAACCGTTTACTTGACCCATATCAAAACGGATTCCTCCTTCTAAAGACAACTTATCATTAGCTTCGAAAGACACGTTAGCATATGGAGCAGAAACATTGTATTGTGTATCATAGTTTCTGGTACAACAGTTCCCCCAAAACGGTACACCATAAGCGTACAATCCGTTAGTAGAAAGTGCATTTCCACCAGCATCAGTAACATTAATTAATCGTGGATTATTATCCGACACTTCTTGCAAATAAGAATTCCACAACCACGACATAGAGATATTTTGAATTGATTTGAAATAACCGGCAGTTAAGCCAACTTTATCAAATTTTTTGGTGATTCTTAAGTCGTTCATGAAGTTGTTGAAATTGTTCAATTCTACATCAAACATGTGAATTCTTGATACTAGACCGTTAGGGTTGTTGAAAGCGGTACCATCGTTAGCATAAGTTAAAGTTGAACCGGCTCCGAAAGAGTTGGCAATAGTAGCTGCTGAAGCTACTTCAGCAGGGAAAGGCGTAATGAATTGTCCGCTGTTTGAAGAGAAGCGACCGTTGTTGGTTACTTTCCATCCTTCAGCCAATTCAAAATTAACAGAAGCTCCAATGGTTTTTGAAACCGGGTTCATACCATCGGCTACATTTCCTCTTCTAACATTTCCGTTTCCATCCAAACCTACGTTGTGCATTAAGTATGGTGATTGTTGTGTTCCCGAGGTAGCGTCATAACCGCTGATGCTTTCCCAATTTGGATTAGAATTGCTTCCGGTTACTTGAATAGGCATTGGCATGTAAGCTGCAGCTCTGTCGTTTAAGAATTTAGCATATACGGTTACAGATCCGTTATCAAATTCTTTAGTGATATTCATTTTGAATTGACCACCGTTATTAGCTGTAAAGCCCGGACTTCTCACTCCTTCACCAGTTCTGTAGAAACCACCAGCGTGAAAATACAATCCGTCACCAATACGAGCACCGTACTCAATATCTGTTCTGAAGTCGCTGTAATCCAAACCAAAACTGGTCACCATACTTCCGCCTTCTGTTTTACCGGTTTTGCTGATAAAGTTGATGATACCACCCGGAGAGTTTGAAGACAAAGTAGAAGCTGAACCACCTCGAATGGCTTCAATTTTAGCAATATTTCTATCGAATCTCGTGAAGATATCAGCAGTAGCAAAAGCGATATCACCGTATAATAATACCGGCAAACCATCTTCTTGGATTTGCAAATATTTTGAACCTCCTGAGGAAATCGGTACCCCACGAACAGAGATATTGGCATTTCCTTCACCTCCTGAAGACTCAGAGCGAATCCCCGGAATAGTTCTGAAGATTTCAGCGGTTGATCTTGGTGCTGATTGTTCCACTTGTTTCACGTCTAAAGTAGTTACTGAAACACTGGATTTGATTTTGGCTCTTGGATTTACAACTCCGGTTACCACTACTTCATCTAATACTTTAGAATCGTCTTGTAGTTGGAAATCCAAAGTGGTGCTTCCTTTAACATCAACTGTCTTCTTTTCGGTAGCAAAACCAATGTAAGAAACGGTTACTGTTACTGAGCCATCAGCCAATCCGGAGAAAGAATACATTCCTTCTGCATTAGTTGAGGCTGATTTGGAGCCGCTACTCAATACCACATTCGCGCCTACTACGGCTTCTCCTTTGGCATCGGTAACTTTTCCTGACAAGCTACTGCTTTGTGAAAAAGAGAGATTGCATAGCAGCAAAGCCACTAAAAACAACATCTTTTTCAAAAATAAAGTACTTTTTTTCATCATTTGTAATTTGTTTGATTAGTAATTATTGTTGGTTTATTTTTCGAAATTATATTTTTAATAAACAATTAATTATGAAATCGTCACCGAAAACGTTTTCGAAATTACCGAAAACGTTTTCGATTAACAATTAAGTTTTTTTTATGATATTTGTTAAATGAGAGACATAACTTTAAAACAAATTGCTGAAACCTTAGGAATATCTATTACTACGGTGTCCAAAGCGTTGAAGAACTATCCTGATGTCAGTCCGAAAACGAGAAAAGCAGTGTTGGATTTGGCACAGTCTCTCAGTTACACTCCTAACAGTTTTGCGGTTAATTTGAGAACCAAAGAATCTCGCACTATAGGGTTGATTATTCCGGAAGTGGTGCATCACTTTTTTTCCAATGTGATTAACGGCATTATAGATGAAGCGGAGAAAAATGGTTATTTGGTGATTATCCTCCAATCGAATGAGTCATTAGAGCTGGAAAAAAAGCAAGTTGAGTTGCTGATGCAAAAAAGAGTTGACGGCATTATCATGTCGTTGTCGAATGAATCCAACGATGATGAACATATCAAGGAAATCCTTCGCAAAGAAGTGCCTTTTGTAATGTTTGACAAAATTTCGAAACTCATTCCTTGTTCTAAAGTCATCATCAACGACCAAAAAGCGGCTTTTGATGCGGTGGAACATTTGATACAAAAAGGATGTAGAAAAATTGCACACATTCGCGGGCCGGTCAATCCTCAAAATGCCATTGATCGATTTTTAGGATATAAAAAAGCTTTGGAGAAAAACAATATTCCATTTGATTCGAAATTGGTTTATACTTGTAAAAATGTCACCTTTGAAGAAGGTGTAGAATTTGCTAAACAAATCGCTGATGAGCATCCGGATGTGGACGGTATTTTTGTAATTACTGACTTGGTTGCGGTTGGCGTTTTGGCACATTTCAATGAAGTAGGTATTAAAATTCCCGAGCAAGTAAAAGTTATCGGATTCAGCAATTGGTTTATGTCGCAAGTAATTACCCCGAAATTGAGTACGGTAGACCAACCGAGTTTTGAAATGGGTGTACAATCCTTCAAATTATTATTGGAAGAGATAAACACTAAAAAGGAGCTGAACCCGTTTCAACCAAGAACTATAGCATTAGAAACGGACATCATTGAGAGAGACTCTACTTCAAAAAGTTAATATTCCTTTTGACACCATCCCATTGGGCTCTTTTTAAGGGTGAATTGGGAAAGACTTTGGTAAAAGTTTCTTCGGTGATTTCTTCCCAGTCTTTTTTAGAATAAGACAACAACTCAGGATAAGCCTTAAATGCAGGTTCTTGATGTGGCTTGGAGAATTTATTCCAAGGGCAAACATCTTGGCACACATCGCAGCCGAACATCCAATCATCAAATTTTCCTTTGACTTCGACAGGAATATTGTCTTTTAGTTCAATAGTATAGTAAGAGATGCATTTGCTGCCGTCAACAAGGTATGGTGCGATGATGGCTTGGGTTGGACAAGCGTCTATACAAGCTGTGCAAGTGCCACAATGATCGGTTGTAGGATTGTCGTATTCCAGTTCTAAATCGATTACCAACTGAGCTATAAAATAAAACGAGCCTACTTTTTGAGTAATTAAATTGCTGTTTTTACCCATCCAACCCAAACCGCTTTTAGCGGCCCAGGCTTTATCCATGATAGGTGCCATATCAACAAAAGCTCTTCCGGGCACATCGCCTATTTCTCTTTTGATGGATTTTAACAGTTTGACCACTTTCTTTTTGATGACGTTGTGGTAATCTTTTCCGTAAGCGTACTTTGAAATTTTATAGCTTTCGGGGTTTTGAAATTCGGAAGGATAATAATTGACCAAAAGAGAAATGACGCTTTTGGAATCGGGTACTAATAATGTTGGGTCTAAACGCTTATCGAAATACTCTTCCATATACCCCATTTGCCCATGCAAGTTTTGCTTTAACCACTGTTCCAATCTTGGCGCTTCTTCTTCCAAGAAACCGGCTTTTGAAATCCCGCAAGACATAAAACCGAGGCGTTTGGCTTCGGTCTTGATGAATTGGGTATATTTTTCTTTGTTAGCCATCATGTTGCATTAGGGGTTGGAGCGATTGTTTGAGCTCTTTTTTGTGCAGCAAAAAAAGCGAGTGCGGAAAACCCGACCTCGTTCTGCAAGACGAGGGAATGCCCTAAAAAAGTCCGCCTTGATTATTGGTGTTGATTTTTCCCAAGTGTTTATAGGCTTTCTCGGTGACTTCTCTGCCGCGTGGTGTTCTGATGATGAATCCTTCCTGAATTAAGAATGGCTCGTATACTTCTTCGATGGTTTCTCCGCTTTCAGAAACAGCGGTGGCTAAAGTGGACAATCCCACTGGTCCACCTTTGAATTTTTCGATAATGGTGGTTAGAATTTTATTGTCCATTTCGTCTAAACCGTGGGCATCTACATGCAATGCTCTTAATGAAAAACGGGCTATTTCGATATCGATTTTGCCATTGCCTTTGATTTGGGCGAAATCTCGAACACGACGTAATAATGCGTTAGCGATACGAGGAGTTCCTCGGCTACGTCCTGCAATTTCAATAGCAGCCTCCATGGTTATGGGCATTTTGAGAATACTTGAACTGCGTTGGACAATAGTGGTTAACAGTTCAGTATTGTAATATTGGAGTCGGCTTTGTATACCGAAACGGGCACGCATAGGGGCAGTTAATAAACCGGATCGGGTTGTGGCACCAACTAAAGTAAACGGATTCAAATTAATTTGTACGGAACGTGCGTTGGGTCCGGATTCAATCATGATGTCAATTTTGAAATCCTCCATGGCAGAATATAAATACTCTTCGACAACCGGACTCAAACGATGGATTTCGTCTATGAACAATACGTCTCTATCTTCGAGATTGGTTAAGAGACCGGCTAAATCTCCAGGCTTATCTAAAACGGGTCCTGAAGTAATTTTGATGCCAACCCCTAACTCATTGGCTAAAATATTCGCCAATGTGGTTTTTCCTAATCCCGGAGGTCCGTGAAATAAAGTATGGTCGAGTGCTTCTTCACGAAGATTAGCAGCTTCAACAAATACTTTAAGATTTTCCAAAACTTGTTCTTGACCTGTAAAATCATTAAAACTCAGTGGTCTTAACTTTTTTTCAAGATCGAGTTCTTCGGGATTAAAATGATTGTTGGTTGGGTCTAGATTTTCATTCATCTCACAAATATATAACAAAGTTGGTTGCTAATAAAAAAGCCTTTCGGGTAGGAAAGGCTTTTTTATAGTATATCGATAAGAATTAGTGGTGTAACACTTCTTCTCCCGGTTTCATGGGTACATTTTGCGGTACAAAATCCTCATCGTGACCCGGTTTGCTGTAATCATACGGCCATCTGTGTACGTGTGGAATTTCACCCGGCCAGTTTCCATGCATGTGTTCTACCGGAGCAGTCCACTCTAAAGTATTTGATTTCCATGGATTTTGAATTGATTTCTTTCCGTAGAAAATACTGTGGAAGAAGTTCCACAAGAAAACCAACTGGAAAGCACCTCCAACCAAAGCAAAAGTTGTAATGATAACATTTACATTTTGCAAATCGTCGAACAATGGGAAGTTGGTATTGGTATAATATCTTCTTGGTAATCCGGCCATTCCGATAAAATGCATTGGGAAGAAAACTCCGTAAGCACAAACGGCAGTAACCCAGAAGTGAACGTATCCTAAGTTTTTGTTTAACATTCTTCCGAACATTCTTGGGAACCAATGGTAGATTCCGGCGAACATTCCGTATAGAGCAGAAATACCCATTACCAAGTGGAAGTGAGCTACCACAAAATAAGTATCGTGTACATTGATATCCAAAGTACTGTCACCCAAAATGATTCCGGTTAAACCTCCGGTGATGAAGGTTGAAACCAATCCGATAGAGAACAGCATGGCAGGATTCAACTGTAAGTTACCTTTCCATAAAGTTGTAATGTAATTAAATGCTTTTACAGCAGATGGGATAGCAATCAATAAAGTGGTGAAGGTAAATACTGAACCCAAGAAAGGATTCATCCCCGAAATAAACATATGGTGTCCCCAAACAATAGTTGATAAGAAGGCAATAGCAATAATTGACATAATCATCGCTCTGTAACCAAAGATTGGTTTACGAGAGTTCGTGGCTATAACTTCTGAAGTAATTCCTAATGCCGGTAACAATACGATGTAAACCTCAGGGTGACCTAAGAACCAGAATAAGTGCTCGAACAATACCGGTGAACCACCTTGGTAGTGTAAAACTTCTCCAGCGATATAAATATCAGACAAGAAGAATGATGTTCCGAAACTTCTGTCCATGATTAGCATCAAAGCAGCTGATAACAATACCGGGAATGAGATAACTCCGATAATAGCAGTGATAAAGAAAGCCCAGATAGTAAGCGGTAGTCTTGTCATTGACATTCCTTTAGTTCTCAAATTAATTACGGTTACGATGTAATTTAATGATCCTAATAAAGATGATGCAATGAAAATAGCCATTGAAACCAACCATAAAGTCATACCTGCTCCGGAACCTGACATGGCTTGTGGCAAGGCACTTAAAGGCGGATAGATAGTCCATCCCGCAGAAGCCGGTCCGGATTCAACGAATAGAGATATAACCATAACTACACTGGATAGGAAGAATAACCAATATGAAATCATATTCAGGAATCCTGAAGCCATATCTCGTGCACCAATTTGCAATGGAATTAATAAGTTACTGAAAGTTCCGCTTAATCCGGCAGTTAACACAAAGAAAACCATGATGGTTCCGTGTATGGTTACCAAAGCTAAGTAAGTTTCATTATTCATAACGCCTCCCGGAGCCATACGTTCACCCAGGAAAAAGCTAAAAATTTTAAAAGATTCTTCAGGCCAAGCCAATTGCATTCTAAAAAGCATTGACATACCAACACCAATAACACCCATAATGATACCAGTAATCAAATACTGTTTTGATATCATTTTATGATCAATACTAAAAATGTATTTAGTAATGAAAGTGTCTTTATGGTGATGTTCGTGTGCGTCGTGACCGTGATCGTGGTTGTGAGCTTCTGCTGACATATTATAAACTTTTAAATTTTATTAATGTTTTGGTTCTGCTTGAGCAACTACAGTGGTGTCTTTGCTTGCAATTGAAGAAGTGTCTTTAACAGGGTTTGCAGGTGATTCTGAAGCTTTAGCCTCGGCTGCTGCTGTTTTTACAGCTTGAACAATAGTTTTGGCTCCATTTTCTTTAACCCATGCAGCATATTCTTCAGGTGTATCAACAACAATTTTCATTTGCATGTTGTAGTGAGAAGATCCACAAATTTTGTTACACAATAACAAGAAATCGAAAGTGTAAGGGTCTAATGCAGTTTGTCCTTCGGCCACTAACTTTTCACTTTTCTTTGCTCTAATGGCGTTGATGTTTGCAACCTTTTCAATCATAGCCGGTTTGTCTCTCATTTCGGCAGTGGTTAAAGTCGGTATAAATGAGAAATTAGTAACCATACCCGGTACACAGTTCATTTGAGCTCTGAAATGAGGCATATAGGCTGAGTGTAATACATCTTGGGAACGCATTTTAAAAATTACTCTTTTTCCTTTAGGGATGTGCAATTCTTGAGAAGTAAAATCATCTTGTGCGTTAGGATCAGACAAATCAACGCCTAAATTGTTTACTCCTTCAATATACCTTACGTTAGCTTTACCCAATACATTATCTGCACCGGCATATCGTGCTTCCCATTTGAATTGTTGTGCATATAATTCTATTACAATTGCATCTTGTTCGTCTTTTTCATCTACAAACATGATATTAGTCCAAGCATACAAACCGTAAAGAATTAAACCGGCTAAAACAATAGCAGGAATGATACTCCAAATGAACTCTAATTTATTGTTATCGGCAAAGTAAAGCGCTTTTTGACCTTGTCTACCTCTGTACTTGAAAGCAAAATAGTGTAATAAGGCTTGGGTTATTGTTTGTACAATAAAAATCAGCACTAATGAAATCACCATTAGGTTATCAATTTGCGGACCGTGTTCAGAAGCTGAATCACCAATAAGTGGAAAATCACTGTAGTTTAACAAACAAAAGATAGTGGTTATATAAATGAACCCTAAAAAGGCGAACATTAAATATCCGTTTACTTTATTGTCATTATCATCTGCAATTTGAGTGTCGTTAACATTTCCACCACCAACTTGAGTTAAGTCGAATATTTTAGTTAACTGCCATAGGGCAACCGCCAATAAGACTACAACTGTAAGTATCAAAAAAGTTGTCATTTGTAATTTACTTTAAAATATTAATAATGAAAATGTTTACTTTCTTCAATAAACGGATTGCGTTTTGGAGTCAATGGAGCTTTTGTTAAGGCATTGAAAACAACAAAAATGAAAAGTCCTAAGAAGAATAGAATTGATGAAATCTCAGGTATACCTATGAACCATTGATCACCTACTGTTGATGGCATAATCATATTGAAGAAGTCAACATAGTGTCCTAACAAAATTACAATACCGGCCATAACAATTATCCACGTAATGCGTTTGAAATCGGTGTTGATTAAAACTAAGAACGGGAAGATAAAATTCATCACTACTGCCCCAAAGAACGGTAAGTTAAAGTGCTCGATACGGGTTTTGAAATAAGTAACCTCTTCCGGTATATTTGAATACCAAATCAACATGAATTGTGAGAACCATAAGTATGTCCAAAACACACTGATTCCAAACATAAATTTAGACAAATCGTGAATATGACTGGAGTTTACATTCTCTAAATACCCTTTAGACTTTAAGTATAAGGTAACCATTGAAATGGTAGTAATACCACTTACAAAGAAGCTGGCAAAAACATACCATCCAAACAATGTACTGAACCAGTGTGGATCAACCGACATAATCCAATCCCAAGACATGATAGATTCAGATACAATAAAGAACACTAAAAAGGCAGCTGACATTTTAAAGTTCTTTTTGTAATAAGAATTGTCATTTGATTCGTCTTGTGCCAAACAGTTCTTTCTAGACAAGTGTCTGTAAAGGTTCCATCCGAAAATGAAAATTGCTGCTCTGATAATCCAGAATGGGAAATTTAAATATCCTGATTTTCCTTGGATTAATTCATCTGTTGCTCTTACTTCTTCATCCATCCAAATGAATAAATGATTGATATGAAAGCCAGACAAAAGTAAAAGGACAAAGAAAATAATTGAACCGGGAAGTAAATAAGCTGTTACTCCTTGCATTACACGAAATAACACCGGAGACCAACCTGCTTGAGCTACTTGCTGAATAGCATAAAAAGCTAGAGCTCCTAATGCGATTAACATAAAGAACAGACAAGCTACATACAAGGCTGCCCAAGGTTTATTTTGTAATTGGTGTAGAACATGCTCTAAATGCTCGTTATGCTCGGCATCTGCTTTAGCATCGTGGCTTGCTTTCGAACCATGCGCATCATGAGTAGCAGCAGTGTCGTGAGCGTTAGAATGTCCGTGACTATCAGATGCCAAAATAGTCTCAACATCTTGAATAGTTTTTGGTGCAGTTAAAAAACCATAACCAATCCCAAGAACACCAACGATCATTAGGACAAAAGAAAAGGTTTTTAATTTACTTGAAAATGTATACATATCTATAACAATCTGTTTGTTCTACAATTATAATTTGCTTTTAAGTTGCATTACATAAGCGGCAACCAACCAACGCTCTTCTTGGCTCAACTGATTTGCATGTGAACCCATAGAATTTAATCCATAAGTAACTACATGAAAAACGCTGGCCTCGTTAACTACTCGGTCTGCATAACTAGGAACACCTAAGAATTTTTCTTGTGTTACCAATTTACCTTTTCCGTTACCTTCAGTTCCGTGACAAATAGCACAGTAAATCCCGTAGAGTTCTTCACCTTTTTTCATATCAACTTGTGTTGAATCCAGTGGTGATTTAGGATTAGTAGCCTTTAACATAGCTAAAGCTTCAGGAGTGTTTGGAACTTCATAAGGAACAAAACCTCTTTTGATTGAACCTTCAGCAGGTAATTGCCCTTCTTTTCCTTTTTCACCGGTTGGAGAATTGAAAGCATCAGACTCTGAGTAGGTTTCATAAGCTACTGATTCGTACATATTGGGCATGTATTGATAGTTAGGCTTCAAATCGTCTTTACAAGAAGATACTGAAACCATGATTCCTAACACAAATGCTGTTCTAAATAAACTTTTCATAGGTAATTATTAATGCTTATCAATTACTTTCACTTCAACTGCTCCGGTGCCTTCAAAGAATTTAACCAATTCTGCTTCGTTATCATGAACAGCCACTTCCATTAAAAAGTGGTCATCGGTTGTTCTTACATCCGGATTTTCTGCTTGCTTGAATGGCCATAACTTACTTCTCATATAAAAAGTAATTACCATTAAGTGCGCCGCGAAGAAAACTGTCATCTCAAACATTACCGGTACAAAAGCAGGCATGTTTTGGATGTAACTAAAACTTGGTTTTCCTCCGATGTCTTGAGGCCAATCAGAAATCATAATGTAATTCATCATGGTGGTGGCTACCGATAATCCAATACATCCGTAGATAAAAGCACAGATTGCCAATCTTGTTGGTGCCAATCCCATAGCTTTGTCTAAACCGTGTACCGGAAAAGGAGTATAAACTTCCTCAATATGATGGTGAGCTGCTCTGGTTTGGTGAACCGCGTGCATTAATACATCATCATCATTGTATATTGCGTGTATAACTTTATTACTACTCATAGCAATTATTAATGTTTATCTGAATGATTATGACCTTCTAATTCTCTTTGTCTTTTGTAATTCTCTCCCGATGATTTCAAGATTGTTTTAACCTCTGCCTGAGCGATTACAGGGAAAGTTCTCGCATACAATAAAAATAACACAAAGAAGAAACCAATAGTACCGATGAAAATACCGATATCCACAAATGTTGGTTGGAACATTGTCCATGATGACGGAAGGTAATCTCTGTGTAATGAAGTTACGATGATTACGAAACGCTCAAACCACATTCCAATATTTACCACAATTGAGATGATAAAAGAGAACATTATACTGGTTCTTAATTTCTTGAACCACATGAACTGTGGAGAGAATACGTTACAAGTCATCATCGACCAATAAGCCCACCAGTAAGGTCCTGTAGCTCTGTTCAAGAAAGCGTATTGTTCATACTCTACTCCGGAATACCAAGCAACGAACAGCTCAGTGATGTAAGCAACACCTACAATAGAACCTGTAATCATGATTACAATATTCATTAACTCTATGTGTTGGATCGTAATGTATGCTTCAAGATTGGATACTTTTCTCATGATGATAAGCAAAGTATTTACCATCGCGAATCCTGAAAATACTGCTCCAGCAACGAAGTAAGGAGGGAAAATCGTGGTATGCCATCCCGGAATAACGGAAGTAGCAAAGTCAAAGGATACAATGGTATGTACAGAAAGTACCAACGGAGTAGCCAAACCGGCTAATACTAAAGATACTTCTTCAAAACGTTGCCAATCTTTGGCTCTACCACTCCAACCAAAAGAAAGAATTGAGTAGATTTTTTTGGCAAAAGGAGTTACTGCTCTGTCTCTTAACATAGCAAAATCCGGTAATAAACCTGTCCACCAGAATACTAATGACACTGAAAGATAGGTTGAAATCGCGAATACGTCCCACAATAACGGTGAGTTAAAGTTAACCCATAACGACCCGAATTGGTTTGGAATTGGCACTACCCAGTAAGCTAACCAAGGACGACCCATGTGGATGATTGGGAACAAACCGGCTTGGATTACCGAGAAAATGGTCATCGCTTCCGCAGAACGGTTAATCGCCATTCTCCATCTTTGACGGAATAATAATAATACCGCTGAGATAAGTGTTCCGGCGTGACCGATACCTACCCACCAAACGAAGTTAGTGATATCCCAAGCCCAACCAACAGTTTTATTTAATCCCCATGTTCCAATTCCTGTAGAAATGGTGTAGACGATACAACCTATTCCCCAAAGGAAAGCGGCTAAGGCGATAGAAAATACAGTCCACCACTGTTTATTGGCTCTTCCTTCCACCGGAGCGGCTACATCTACAGTTACATCGTGATAAGATTTATCACCGATAACTAAAGGTTTTCTAATGGGTGCTTCGTAATGAGACGACATAATCCTTTATATTGTTTCTTAATTAATTACTTTTTGATACTAGGTATTTCTAACTTTAACGTGGTAGAAAACATTTGGTTTTGTTCCAACACTTTCTAATAAATGGTACATTCTGTTATCTTCGGCCAATTTTGCAACTTTACTTTCTTTGTTGTTTACATCTCCGAAAACCATTGCACCGGTAGTACAAGCTGATGAACAAGCTGTTTGGAATTCATCCACAGCCACTTCTCTGCCTTCACGTTTTGCAGTTAGTATAGTCAATTGCGTTTTTTGAATACACATTGAACATTTTTCCATAACCCCACGAGAACGTACGTTAACATCCGGATTCACCACCATACGTCCTAAATCATCATTCATGTGGAAATCAAATTCTTCGTTGTTGCTGTATAAGAACCAGTTGAAACGACGTACTTTGTATGGACAGTTATTAGCACAATAACGGGTACCTACACAACGGTTATAAGCCATTTGGTTTTGACCTTGACGACCGTGAGAAGTAGCCGCTACAGGGCAAACTGTTTCACATGGTGCATGGTTACAATGTTGACACATTACCGGTTGGAATACCACTTGTGGATTATCACTTGGGTTTTCCATTTGACCGAATCCGCCCAATGAACCTTTGTCTCCAAATAATCCGTCGAATTCGTCTTTTTTCTTGTTATCCCCTTCGAATGTTTCTTCAGATGAATAGTATCTGTCGATACGCAACCAGTGCATATCACGACTTCTTCTAACTTCAGATTTTCCAACAACCGGCACATTGTTTTCTGCATGACAAGCAATCACACAAGCACCACAACCCGTACAAGCATTCAAATCGATTGACAAGTTAAAGTGATGTCCGACCGAGCGATCAAAAGACTCCCATAAATCTACTGAAGTTGCAGGAACTTCTTTGTGATCTAAAGAAACCATTGGAGTTGGGTTCCATACTTCAGGCTCATCAAATTTGGCTGTGAAAACGGTTAAGGTTGTTTCTTTAATAATATCACCTCTACCCATTAATGTTTTTTGCGATTGAACACAAGCAAACTCATGGGTACCGTCAGCTTTAGTTACTGTGGCTGATTGTACGTTATCAAAATTATTGTATAAGCTGTAAGCGTTAACACCTACTTGCATTTCTTCTTTTAATGCGGCCGTTTTTCCATAACCTAAAGCCAAACCAATAGTACCTACCGCTTGACCCGGCTGAACAATTACCGGAGCAGTAATCGACGTGGCCCCAACTTTTACAGTAGCATAACTTCCGTCAAGACCACCATTGGCTACAATTTCGTTAGTCAAACCAAGTTTCTCGGCATCGGCTTTAGCAACGGTTAAGTAGTTATCCCAAGACACTCTTGTGATGGGATCCGGGAACTCTTGCAACCATGGGTTATTGGCTTGTTGACCATCTCCCATACCGGTTTTCGTATACAATACTAACTCGAAATTGGCTAATGACTTAGATTGTGACAATGCATTAGCAGCTGCAGCATAATCCGCAGACCCTGCTGATGCAGCCGAAGCTACACCCGCTACTACACCATCGTGTACAGCTTTATTCCAAGTCAAACCATTTAAGTATGCGGCTGAATTGGCTTTGATATAATCATAGTAAGAAGCACTGTTACCAGTCCATGACAACAATCCTTCTTGGAATTGTTTTGAACTAAACAACGGGCGAATGGTAGGTTGTACTAAGGAATAAGTTCCTTTAGTCAACATTAAGTCGTTCCAAGACTCTAAGTAATGAGGAGCAGGAACCGCAATATTGGTTACAGAAGCTGTTTCATCTTCTTTCAAAGAGAAGGCTACTGATAGTTTTACTTTTTTCAATCCTTCGGCAAAAGCTTTTCCATTGGCCAAAGTATAAACCGGGTTGACACCACTCATAATTAAAGTGTGTACATTCCCTGCATTGATATCGGCTAATAATTGAGCTACTTTTGCATCAGACCCTTTTCTGATCTGACGAGTTCCAACAGTAGATAAAGCTTCACTAGCTAAAGCTTGGTTGATGCCCAACACTAATAACTGTGCATTTTTATCTTGAATTCCGGAAACCAAAAGACCTTTAGCACCGGCGGCTTTTAATTGTTGAGCAGCTTTAGTTACTACTTCTTCATTGGCAATTTTACCAACACTAACAGCAGCACCGGTAACGATATTGTAAATTTTAACTAAAGCTAACTTTTGATCGGCCACTTTCATTGGCACTCTCTTATCTGCAGCCGCACCTGATAAGGTCATATTGGCTTCAAACTGGTAGTGCTTAGACATTTTGCCTTTTTGCGGAATTCTGCCATGAGCATATCCTGAATCGTATCCTCCACCTTGCCAGTCTCCTAAGAAATCAGCTCCAACAGAAACAATGGTATTGGCTTTGGAAAAATCGAAATCAGCCAAAGCTCTTTCTCCGTAAACCGCTTCGAATGCATCAAGCGCTGCTGATTCAGAAACCGAATCATACACCACATGTTTAGCAGTAGGATTTTGAGCTATGAAATCGGCAATCAACTTTTCTGTTGAAGGACTCGCTAACGTATTGGTTAATAAAACCACTTGACCACCTTTTGCTTTAGCATCAGCTAAGCTGGCTTTGATTTTCATATCAGCGGCTGCCCAAGAAGCGTCTTTTTGACCAATTTTGGTTACTTTAAGACGGGTGTTATCGTACAATGACAATACCGAAGCGTGAACTCTGGCATTGGCAGTGAACTTAGCACCGGCTATGGTATTGTTTTCAATTTTAATCGGACGTCCTTCACGTGACTTTACCAATAGATTGGCAAAATCAAACCCATCAAACATCGAAGTAGCAAAATAATCTGCCACTCCCGGAATAATTTGCTCCGGCTGTAAAACGTAAGGAATTGATTTGTGCACAGGACCTTCACAAGCAGCTAAAGTAGCAGCTGCTGTACTGAATCCAACGTATTTCAAGAAATCACGACGAGTTGTTGAAGAAGAAGATAAAGAATCTTTATCAGACAAAAACTCATCCGTTGGGATTGGTTCTGAGAATTCATTATTTCTAAGCGTCTCAACAATAGAACTATTTTCGTTTAGTTCCTCAACACTTTTCCAGTATTTTTTGTTCGATGACATCGTATATAAATATTAGCTTCTTAATAATTTGATTAATAGTGGCACTTACCACATTCTAAACCTCCCATTTGTGCTGCAGTCAACTTGTCTACACCATACTTTTTAGAAAGTTCTTCGTGAATTTTAGTATAGTAGGCATTGCCTTCCATCTTCACATCGGTTTCACGGTGACATTTGATACACCAACCCATGGTTAAAGGCGCAAACTGTTTTTGGATTTCATACTCTTGAACAGGACCGTGACACTTTTGACATTCAATACCCGCTACAGTTACGTGCTGTGAGTGGTTAAAATAAGCAAAATCAGGTAAGTTGTGTATGCGAACCCATTTTACAGGCTTGGTTTTACCAGTGTATTTTTGGGTGGCTTTATCCCAACCTACAGCATCATATAATTTTTGGATTTCTCCATCATAGAAAGCTTTGCTGTATTCTGCTGTTGCGGTAGTATCCGCTACTTCCGCGATATTTTTGTGACAGTTCATACAAACATTCAACGATGGAATACCGGCGTTCTTACTAACTCTGGCTGCAGAGTGACAGTATTTACAATCGATACCGTTGCTTCCGGCGTGAATTCTGTGTGAATAATGAATAGGTTGAATTGGCGCATAATCCTGATCTACTCCAACTTGCATCATCCAACCATATACAAAGTAACCACTTGAAAGCAATAGAAAAATTGAAGCCACCAACACTAAGAATTGATTTTTGGCAAATGCATTCCACAACGACATTCCTTGTTGCTTAGCCGGCAATTCCACACCATTAGACTTAGCTACTTTGGTCAAAACATTGTTCACAAAAAACAACATAACAACCAACATTAGCATTACCAATGCCAAAGCACCAAGAATCACATCATTAGAGATTCCGCCTTGGTTTGCATCACCACCAGTACCAGGAACCGCAGCTACCGCAGCAGCTGGTTCAGCTTTAGGCTGATCTGTGTAAGCAATAATGTTGTCGATGTCGGCCGTTGACAATTGAGGAAACGCTGTCATTACTGACTTATTGTATTCTTCAAAAATCTTAATCGCTTTGGCATCACCGGATTTAATTAAGGCAGAACTGTTGTTTATCCATTTGTAAAGCCATTCCTTATCATACTTTGCAGAAACACCTCTCAAAGCAGGACCCGTCATCTTTTTGTCAAGGTTATGACAAGCTGCACAATTGGTATTAAACAAAGCCTTACCGGCTACCGGATCACCTCCAGAAGTTGACGCCGGCGCAGCAGCAGTTGTTGCAGGAGCTGCAGCATCAGTTGTTGGCGGAGTTTCTTGTGAAAATGAAGTGAAGGAGACTGTTAGCATCAAAGCTAAACTGAAGACTATTTTCCTTGAAATCGAATTATGGTTACCCATTTTTTTCATATAATAAAATGATTATCGACTAATGTTGGCATGATTATTACTGATGATTTTTCAGCTAAAAATCGACGCTTTATTAAAAACTTGCACAAAAATACGACTTATGAACTATTCTCAAAACCTTAAATATATCATAATTACCAATTTATATTAATTCTAAATAACGAATCGTGTTTTGTTTAATTTAATAAGTTTTACATTTGTATAAAAATCAAATCATTATGAAATTTTTCATGAAATCAAAAGCTATATTTTTAAGTACAATAGTTTTCTTAATTTACCAAAAAACCTACTCACAAGATGGAAAAGTGACCGTTGATCAAGATCCTAAATTTGAACAATTGCTAAATGAGAAAAGAAAAATTAACAGCTCAATTACTATTAATGATCGGTACAAAATTCAGATTTTTAATGGTGATAGTGAAAACTCAAAAAAAACTTTGATTGAATTTAAAAAAGAATATAAAATTTTAGATGCTACTATCGTGTTCAGCACACCTATGTATAAGGTGTGGGTTGGTAATTTCAAGACCCGGATTGAAGCTGAAAAAAATTTACAATTATTAAAGAAAAGATATCCCGCTGCCTTTTTAATCAAACCTAATAAATAAAAAAAGCCCCGAAATTCGGGGCTTTTTTATATACTATTTCAACTTTTTCTTCACTTCCACTTCTTGGAAAGCTTCGACTACATCATATTCATGGATGTCGTTATAATTCTTAATTTGCATACCGCAATCGTATCCTTTAGCTACTTCTTTCACATCGTCTTTGAAACGTTTTAACGTGGCCAACTCTCCTGTGTAAATAACTACTCCTTCACGAATTAAACGGATTTTAGAGTTTCTGAAGATTTTACCATCAGTAACCATACATCCTGCAATGGTTCCCACTTTAGATACTTTAAAGATTTCACGAATCTCAGCCGTACCGGTAATTTCTTCTTTCATCTCAGGTGACAACATACCTTCCATCGCGTCTTTCAAGTCGTCGATAGCATCGTAGATGATCGAATAGTTTCGGATATCGATTTCTTCTTTGTCTGCCAATTGCTTAGCATTACCGGAAGGTCTAACATTAAATCCGATAATAATCGCATCTGAAGCTGAAGCCAACAACACGTCGGATTCGGTAATGGCACCAACCCCTTTGTGAATGATTCGGATTTGAATTTCTTCGGTTGACAATTTCGAGAAGGAATCAGACAACGCTTCTACCGAACCGTCAACGTCTCCTTTCAAGATAATGTTTAATTCTTTAAATTGTCCTAAAGCAATACGACGACCAATTTCTGCCAAAGTGATGTGCTTTTGCGTACGAACCGATTGCTCACGCAATAATTGGGTACGTTTGGCCGCAATTTGTTTAGCCTCTCTTTCATCTTCAAAAACATTGAATTTATCTCCGGCTGTTGGTGCACCGTCCAATCCTAAAATTGAAATTGGTGTTGACGGACCGGCCACTAAAATATTATGACCTCTTTCATCGTGCATGGCTTTTACTTTACCGTGGTTTTTCCCGGCCAAAACATAATCCCCAACACGTAAAGTTCCGGCTTGTACCAAAACGGTAGACACATAACCTCTACCTTTATCTAAGAAAGCTTCTACCACAGTTCCAAGAGCTGGTTTATTAGGATTAGCTTTTAATTCTAAGATTTCGGCTTCTAGCAATACTTTTTCCAATAATTCTTTTACACCTGTTCCGGCTTTGGCAGAGATGTCTTGGGATTGGTATTTTCCACCCCAGTCTTCTACCAATAGGTTCATTCCGGCCAATTGCTCTTTAATCTTTTCTGGATTAGCTGCCGGTTTATCGACTTTGTTGATGGCAAAAATCATAGGAACACCAGCTGCTTGAGCATGACTGATGGCTTCTTTGGTTTGTGGCATGATATCGTCATCCGCAGCAATTACGATGATGGCGATGTCGGTTACTTGAGCACCACGAGCACGCATAGCGGTAAAAGCTTCGTGACCCGGTGTATCTAAAAAGGCAATTTTTTGACCATTGTCTAATTCCACTCCGTAAGCACCAATATGTTGGGTGATTCCACCGGATTCTCCGGCAATTACATTTGTTTTACGAATGTAATCCAACAAGGAAGTTTTACCGTGATCCACGTGTCCCATCACTGTAACAATAGGAGCTCGGAATACTAAATCTTCCGGACTGTCTTCAACAACTTCTAGGTTTTCTTCAATATCTGTAGTGATGAATTCTACTTGAAAGCCAAACTCATCGGCAACAATTGAAAGCGTTTCTGCATCCAATCTTTGGTTCATGGTTACCATGATACCTAAGGTCATACAGGTTCCGATCACTTTGGTAATCGGCACATCCATCATGGTGGCAATTTCACCTACCGTAACAAACTCGGTTACTTTGAGAACTTTGCTTCCTTCTTCAATGGCTTGCATTTCATCTTCCGAACGTTGACGGTGAGAATCACGCTTGTCTCTTCTGTATTTGGCTGCCTTAGATTTATTTCCTTTACCTTGTAAACGCTCTAAGGTTTCTTTGATTTGGTTTTTAACTTCTTCTTCTGTAGGCTCAACTTTTTGAACAATAGCAGGACGATTGCCTTTTTGGAATCCTCCCAGTTTATTGCCAAACTTATTACCACCGCCTTGAGCGTTGCCACCGCTGGTTATTGCGGGCTTATCTCCTGGTTTTGGCGCAATTCTTTTGCGTTTATTTTTATTGGCATTTTGAGCAGCATTGGCATTTTGAGCATTAGCAGCTGCAGGTTTATTGTTGTCTTTCTTGAAATCCTCTTTCTTCTTTTTCGGTTTGTTGAATTGAGACAAATCAATCACCTGACCGGTTAAAGTAGCGCCGGATAATTTTTGGTATTGTGTGGTAATGGTTTCGTCAGCCGGGGCATCATTTGATTTTGGTGTTGCTTTCGCAGGTTCGGCGACCGGAGTAACTTCACTTTTTTGAATAACACTTTCTGATTTTTCTGCTGTGATTTTAGGAGTTTCCGTTGCGGCGGGTGCAGTTGGCTTGATTTCTAAATCAATTTTACCAACTTGTTTAGGAGCAGTAATTACAGCTTTCGCCTTGATTAACTCTAAACGTTGGCGCTCTTCATCCGCTTTGCGCTTGTCTTCAATTTCTTTTTCTCTTTCCAGTCGAAGGGCTTCTTTTTCTTTTCTGATTTCTTCACTCACACCTTTAGAAGCTTCTTTGTTGCCTTTGTCACCGGCAAATTGACCACAAAGAATATTGTATACATCATCGGAAATTTTTGTGTTTGGACTTGCTTCAATAGCAATGCCTTTATCCTTAAGATAATCCACAGCTCTTTCCAAAGAAATATTTAATTCCCTTAAAACTTTATTAATTCTAATATTTCCTTCAGACATAAAATCTAATTAATGTTATCTATTGTTGTGTTGGTGAAAGTTTAGTCTTCAAACTCTTCTTTCAAAATTTTTATTACTTCTAAAATAGTTTCTTCTTCTAAATCGGTTCTTCTCACTAAATCGGCAACATCTTGGTTTAGGATGCTGCGAGCGGTGTCTAGACCGATTTTAGCAAACTCATCAATAACCCATCCGTCGATTTCGTCTGAGAACTCGGTTAATTCAACGTCATCTTCTTCGATAGCGCTGCCTTCTCTGATAACATCTAACTCATAACCGGTTAACAATCCTGCTAATTTGATGTTATGACCACCACGACCGATGGCTTTCGAAACTTCTTCTAATTTCAAGAATACTTCCGCTCTTTTTTTCTCTTCATCAATTTTTACAGAAGATACTTTAGCCGGACTTAACGCTCTGGTAATGTACAATTGTAAGTTACTAGTGTAATTGATAACATCAATGTTTTCATTACCTAATTCACGAACAATACCGTGAATACGAGATCCTTTCATTCCCACACAAGCCCCTACTGGATCAATTCTATCGTCATAAGAATCTACGGCAACTTTTGCTTTTTCTCCCGGAATTCTCACCACCTTTTTGATCATGATTAAACCGTCAAAAACTTCCGGAATTTCTTGTTCAAATAATTTTTCCAAAAACTTATCTGCCGTTCTAGACATGATAATTTGTGGTTTATTTCCTTTTAATTCAACGCTTTCAATAATACCGCGAACGTTATCTCCTTTACGGAAAAAGTCAGACGGGATTTGTTTTTCTTTTGGCAAAACAATCTCGTTTCCTTCGTCATCTACCAAAATTACAACTCTTGGGCGAACATGGTGCACTTCGGCAGTATAAATTTCACCTATCAAATCTTTAAATTGCTTGTAAAGATTGGTATTGTCATGCTCGTGAATTTTTGAAATCAGATTTTGACGTAAAGCCAAAATAGCTCTTCTCCCTAAGTCAATTAATTTTACTTCTTCAGAAACATCCTCACCAACTTCAAAATCAGGCTCAATTTTACGCGCTTCTGACAAAGCAATTTCTTGGTTCTCATCTTCTACTTCATCATCAGCTACAACTATACGATTTCTCCAAATCTCCATATCTCCTTTGTCAGGATTAATGATGATGTCAAAATTATCGTCAGAACCGTATTTCTTTTTTAATGCGTTTCTAAATACATCTTCCAAAATCGCCATAAGCGTTACTCGATCAATAAGTTTATCGTCTTTAAACTCTGAAAATGATTCGATTAATGCAATATTTTCCATGCCTGTTTTAATTAAATATTATTGTAACAATTGCTTCTTTTATCTCTGAGTAAGGAATGTCCCGTTTGTGTTCAACCGTTTCTTTTCCTTTCCCTATTTTTTTTGGTTCTCTTGCTGTCCAAACAAGGGTTATATTTTCTTCATTAGCCGTTTCTAATTTCGCCTCAATGGTTTCAGAAGCTGTTTTTACTTTTAGCGTACGGCCAATATTTTTTTTGTACTGTCTGACTAATTTTAAAGGCGAAGACACTCCGGCAGAGGCTACTTCCAACGAAAAATCCTGCTCTTCTCTGTCGAGTTTGTTTTCAAGGGCACGACTAACATCAATACAATCCTGTAAAGTTATGCCGTTATCCCCGTCCAAAGTTACGGTAATTTTATAACTCTCTGAAATACTTAAATCTACCAAAAACAAAGAGGAATTATTTTGTAATTCTTCCGTTATTAAACTAAAAACTTTTTCTTTAAATGTCATTGTTGTATAAAAAGAGGGAAGCATTGCTTCCCTCATTATTTAATTTGTATGGTAAATAACGGTGCAAATATAGTTATTTTTTTATAAATCAAAAATCATTGCCGAATCAAAAAAAAATAATACCTTTATTGTGTTAAAATATCCTATCCAAAAATTACGTTTTTATATTATGAAAAAAATCTTAGTCCCAACTGACTTCTCTGAACACGCCAAATACGCCTTGAAAGTTGCTGCGCAAATTGCCAAAAAAAATGACGGTGAAATCTTTTTGCTTCACATGTTGGAATTACCACATGAAGCCGGTGACGCTATTGGTAGCGGGCATGAATTACCTGAAATTATGCTTTTCAAAAACGCCGCTATCAATCGCTTGGAAGATTTAATGGACGACCCTAGTTTAGAAGGTCTCAAAGTTTCTGAAATCATACAATTTGAACTGGCCTTCGACGGTATTATGAATATCAGCAAAAAAAATAATGTGGATTTGATTGTTATGGGTTCTCACGGAGCCAGTGGTTTCAAAGAAATGTTTATCGGATCTAATGCCGAAAAAGTAGTTAGAAATTCTGAAATCCCTGTATTAATTATCAAAAAAGAAGCGGGTGATTTTGAAGTAAACAAGTTTGTTTTTGCTTCTGATTTTTCAGATGAAATCAAAAAACCTTTTGCGAAAGTGGTTGAGTTTGCAAATAAATTCGGCTCAGAATTGCATTTAGTAATGATTAATACTCCAAGTAGCTTTAAGCCTACTCATATTGCCAAAGAAATTATGGACAATTTCATTGCGGGTTTTACCATAAACAAATATTCAACCCATATTTACAACGATGTTAATGTTGAAAGTGGCGTGTTAAACTTTACCAATAGTGTAGACGCTGATTTAATCGGAATGAGTACACACGGCAGAAAGGGTCTTGCTCATTTCTTTAACGGTAGCATAAGTGAAGATTTAGTAAACCACGCCGTAAGACCGGTGGTAACATTTAAAATTTAGCACTCACTTCTAATTAAAAACAAAAAGCCGCAATTCTATGCGGCTTTTTTTTGTACATCAATATAAAACAAAAAATCCCGCTAAGTGCGGGATTTATCGTTGGTCTACTAGGACTCGAACCTAGAAAGACGGCACCAAAAACCGTAGTGTTACCATTACACCATAGACCAATTAGCTTATTGCGAGTGCAAATTTAGAACAAATTTTATTCTACACAAACAATTCGCTAAAAAAATTAGGCAACTTTTCTTTTACTTTCTTTGCCTTACTTATAATAAACTTGAAATTAATCCGTTACCTGATTTATAAATTTTTATTAATGCAGGTTTAATTACGTTAAAAAAAACAGTTTCTTTGTAAGCGTAAAAATAAACTTATCTCATTTCCTATTTCTATGATGAATTTTAACTTCAACAAGTGGAATACCATTTTAGGATGGACAACTTTTGTCATTGCCTTAATCACTTACACATTAACTGTTGAACCCACTATGAGCTTTTGGGATTGTGGCGAATACATCTCTACAGCAGCCAAATTAGAAGTTGGGCATCCACCCGGCGCACCGTTGTTTCAAATCATCGGAGCGTTTTTCTCTATGTTTGCTTTCAGCAAAGAAAATATAGCCTTAATGGTTAATATGACCTCTGTGTTTTCAAGTGCTTTTACGATTTTATTCATGTTCTGGTCTTCGTCTATTTTGTTGAGAAAGATTGTTTCTTCCTACACCGAATTCGACAACAATAAAGCCATCGTAGTTTTGGGAAGTTCATTAGTTGGTTCTCTGGCTTTTACGTTCTCCGACAGCTTTTGGGCAAGCGCTGTAGAAGCTGAAGTATACGCCATGGCTTCACTCTTCATTGCCATTCTATTTTGGTTAGGCTTGAGATGGGAAGAAGACATGCACAATCCAAGAGGCAATCGTTGGTTATTGTTAATATCATTGTTAATCGGACTTTCCTTTGGGGTGCACTTTATGGCCTTGTTGACCATTCCGTCTATCGGATTTTTATATTACTTTAAAAACTATAAAAAGATTACCGTCAAAAGTTTCATCATCGCCAACATTATTATTGTAGCGGTATTGCTATTCATCTTTAAGCTATTGCTGCCTTACACATTGGCTTTCTTTGGTAAAATGGAGATCTTTATGGTAAACAACATTGGATTGCCTTTTAACTCGGGAACTATAATTGCAGCTATAATTGTGATTGCCTTCTTCTATTTCGGCTTAAAATATACGCGTGAAAAAGGACATCCGTTTTACAACACCGCTCTACTTTGTATTCTATTTGTTTTAATTGGGTTTTCCACATGGATGATGTTACCCATTCGTGCCAATGCCAATGTAGTTATCAACGAAAACAAACCTTCCGATGCAGCCGAAGTCTTGGCTTACTATAATCGTGAGCAATACGGTGTAAATCCGTTATTTTACGGACCGCAATACACCGATACTTTTGCCGGTTTAGATGAGGACCAACCTTATCTGGACAAAGCGCCTAACTACGAAAGAGACTATAAAACCGGTAAATATGTTATTGTAAACAATTATAAAAACGCTGAACAAAACACCAACGATAACCACAAAGCTATTTTACCGCGCATGTGGAGCACCGATCATATCGAAAATTATATCGAATTCACCGGACCACCAAAATTTACCTTGAACCACAATTATCCTTATGAGGAAGATTTGGCACAATATGGGGTTAACTTAGACAGTTTGAGTGAAGACCAAGTCATGCAAGCAGTAGGACAGTTGAAAGAGGAAATGCAAAAGAACATCAACGATTTCAAAAACGCATATGCCCAAAAACAAATCGACAATGAAGATTATGTTGATTTCCTTAAAAAATACAGCGATTACCTGATTGTTGAGAAGCCATCAACAGCCGACAATCTCTTGTTTATGGGAGAATACCAATTCGGCTATATGTATGGTCGTTATTTATTGTGGAATTTCGTCGGAAGACAAAATGATATCCAAGGCAAATACGACAACTTAGACGGCAATTGGATTAGCGGTATTAAATTTGTTGACGAACTCCATTTAGGAAAAGGCACACAAGAAAACCTTCCGGATGATGTTGCCAATAATAAAGGTAGAAACGTTTATTATTTCTTGCCCTTCATTTTAGGGCTCATTGGACTAATGTATCATGCCCAAAGAGATTTGAAGAGTTTTTACGTCTTATTGGTTTTATTCTTATTCACCAGCATTGCCTTGAAAATTTTTCTCAACGAAAGACCTTTCGAACCGAGAGAACGCGACTACGCCTTAGTAGGCTCATTCTATGTTTTTGCTATTTGGCTGGGCTTTGGGGTTTATGCCATATATGAAATTGTTACCGATTACTTCAAATCGAAGTTAGCCGGGCCAATTGTCATCGCCGCTTCACTTTTAGCTGCACCGGTATTAATGGCCAGTCAAAACTGGGATGACCATGATCGCTCAAATAAATACACGGCAATTGCCATGGCAAAAAATTATTTAGAATCATGTGATCCTAATGCTATATTGTTTACCATTGGTGATAATGATACTTTCCCATTGTGGTATGCCCAAGAGATCGAAGGTATTCGAACCGATATTAAAATCGTTAATACCAGTTTGTTCATGACAGATTGGTACATTGACCAAATGAAATTCAAAACCTATGAAGCTGAAGGTTTGCCGATTTCTTTTGATCATAATGAGTATGTAGGTGATAAATTAGATTATGTTGCACACATTCCGAAAACCGATGCTCGTTGGGATGTGAAGGACTTCATCAACTTCATCAAAAACCCGCAATCAACCATTGATTTACAAAACGGACAAACCATTCATTTCTATCCAACCAACAAAATCAGAATTCCGGTTGATAAAAATGTAATCATCCAAAATAAAATAGTCAATCCTGCTTTGAATGACTCTATCGTTCCCTATATTGATTTGGATGTTAAAGGTAGTGCTATGTACAAAAACCGCTTGATGATGTTAGATATTTTGGCCAATAACAATTGGAAAAGACCGGTGTATTTTACAGGAGGAAGTTTTGGTGACGATGATTATTTATGGATGAAAGATTACCTTCAACTAGACGGCTTGGTTTATAAATTAGTCCCTATTAAAACCCCAATCGACAAAGAAAACCCATACGATATGGGTCAGATTGACAGCGATAAAATGTACGATTTAGTGACCAAATGGAATTGGGGTAACGGAGAATTAACAACCATTTATCACGATCCTGAAACACGAAAAAACAGTATTTCTTATCGTACTAACATGGCGCGTTTGACAGAGCAACTTATCAATGAAGGAAAAACAGACAAGGCCAAAAAAATAATCAACTTGGCTTTGACTAAAATGCCTATGGATTACTACAGCTACTATACTATGTTGGAGCCTTTTGCCGGTGCTTATTACGAAGTTGGTGAAAAAGCAAAAGCCAGAGAATTACTTGATAAATTGATGACTAAATACAAACAAAATTTAACCTATTATGCCGGAATACAACCTTCAATACAAAATGGTATTGCAACCGATATTGTAACCGATATTGAAAGATACCGAAGTTTATTGTTGGTAATGAAAAACCGAAATGATTTGGAATACTACAATAAAAACAAACCAATATTCAACTCATTCGTACAACGCTTCACCCGTTTCGGTAGAGATTTAGAATAAACTGTTTATAAATTATAAAAAGTGCCGATAGTACCTGCTCGCTATCGGCACTTTTTTTTACTTTTATGCCATGAGTGTATGGGTTAAAACAAGTCGGTTCATCAAAACTATTTTCCCGAAGTATGTTTGGGAAATTCCCAACACGGAAAAAAAAGTATACCTGACTTTTGATGACGGACCGATTCCCGAAATAACCGAATGGGTTTTACAACAGCTGAAAGCCTACAATGCCAAAGCTACCTTTTTTTGCATAGGCGATAACATCCAAAAACATCCGGAGATTTTTCAAATGATAATCGAAGAAAAACACGCCATAGGCAATCATACCTTCAACCACGTAAAAGGTTGGGAAACTACTTTGGAAGATTATATCAAAAACACCGATAAATGTGCGGAGACTATAGCCAACTTTAAATTTCAAACACCAAGCCCCAAACTTTTTCGCCCGCCCTACGGAAAAATAAAACCTTCACAAGCCAAGTCATTACGCCAATCGGGCTATACAATAATTATGTGGGATGTGATTAGTATGGACTTCAACCCAAACACATCACCCGAAAAGTGCTTGGAAAATGTACTGAAAAATGTAGAAAGCGGAAGCATTATCGTTTTTCACGACAGTATAAAAGCTTGGCAAAACCTACAATACGCCTTGCCTAAAACTTTAGAATTTCTAAAGAAAAATGAATTTGTTTGCGAAAAGATAGATTAAAGTTGCTCCTGAACTAAAGCAATAATAGTATTGGCATCTAATTCCCCGGATTGTCTCCAAACCATTTGACCTTCTTTGTAAATCATCAAGGTTGGCAAGCCTTTAATACGCAATGCATCGGCCAATTCCTGATTTTTATCTACATCAATTTTGATCACTTTTGCCTTATCACCAAGCGCTGCGGCTACATCTCTGATGACAGGATGCATGGACACTGAAGATTCGTTCCACTCTGTGTAAAAATCAATTAACACAGGCACTTGAGCGTTGATTAATTCTCCAAATTTTGACATAAAACCAAAATATTTTTATTTCTTTTATCTTTGAAAAAGAACTATTAAACCACAAATGTAGCATTTTTAACCAATTATGCTACTCTTTCCCCTTTTTTTAGTTCGAAAACCGTGATTTCCGGCCAAATTCCAACTCGCCCGGGATAAGCATGAAACCCAAAACCACGATTCACATATACATACCGTCCTAAATTTTCATACAATCCCGCCCATTGTTTGTATACGTATTGCACCGGACTCCATTGGATGATGCCCGGAATTTCAATGCCAAACTGTAATCCATGCGTATGTCCTGAAAGCGTTAAGTGATAATGCTTCTCGTCGTGCTTCACTTCATATTCCCAATGACTCGGGTCATGGCTCATCAAAATTTTAAAATCTTCTTGGGTCAGTCCTTCCGAAGCTTTATTCAAATCGCCGGCCTGCTTGAAATTCTTACCCCAATTTTCAACCCCAACCAAAGCAATCTCGCTATTCCCTTTTTTAATTTTGGCATGCTGGTTTAACAACAAATTAAAACCTATTTGACGATGCAAATCTTTGATGTCTTGAAAATTCTGGACTTTCGCCGCTTCACTCGGCCATTGTATATATTCGCCGTAATCGTGATTCCCTAAAACCGAATATTTCCCAAATGCGTGTGGCTTAATGCGATTGAAACTGTCTATCCAAGGATGCATTTCAGTAGCGTGTGTATTGACAATATCACCGGTAAACAAAATCATATCGGCATTTTGCTCATTGATTAAATCGATAGCATAATTGATTTTCTCCTCATTGTCAAAACTGCCGCTGTGAATATCTGAAATTTGTGTAATGGTAAATCCGTCGAAATCTTCCGGTAAATCGGGAAAGAAAAGGGTTTGTTTGATCACTCTGAAATTGTATTTCCCTTTGGTCATCCCGTACAAAAGGGAAGAAAACGGAATCGCTGCCATTACTAAAGCTAACTGACTTACAAATCTTCTTCTGTCGGGCAAAAAACTACCACTGTCGTTGTCTCCTAAAAAATGAGTAATCGTACCCGAAAAAACCCGAAAAACATCTTCCAACAACATAATGGCCGTTAAAATCAACTTCGGAATAAACAACAACAATAATAATCCGAAAGTAATCAACGTTTTGCTGTTTTGACCAACTTTCCGATCAAACTGCGTGAATTGGTATACAATATATAAAATAGCCAGCAACGAAATCACTTGGTAAGTCACTAAAATCCATCGGGTTTTGGTGATGGTTTTAAGCGCTTGGAAGGCATAAACTTCTACTATGGCGACAAAAATGAAAAAGAAAATCCAACGCGACATGTTTCACAAATTTTAAGCAAATTAACAAAGAAAGCAGGCATTGTTATCCCCGATTTAACTAATTTTAACTTAAAATATTTCTGTCGGTCAGAACTCAAAGTTTCGTTACCTTTACCCTTTATAATTTTTTCCAGCAATGTCATCACAAAAACGCCTTTTCCTTTTAGACGCTTACGCCTTAATTTTCCGCGGATATTACGCTTTTATCAAAAACCCCAGAATTAATTCCAAAGGGATGGATACTTCTGCCATTATGGGTTTTATGAACTCTTTGATGGATGTCATCAAGCGCGAAAAACCCGATCATTTGGCCGTAGCTTTCGACAAAGGCGGCAGTGATTACCGCAACGAAATGTACCAAGAGTACAAAGCCCATCGCGAAGAAACACCGGAAGCGATTAAAATTGCCGTTCCCTATATTCAAGAGTTGTTAAAAGCGATGCACATTCCAATTATGGAAAAAGCAGGATACGAAGCCGATGACTTAATCGGAACTTTAGCCAAACAAGCTGAAAAAGAAGGCTACCAAGTGTTCATGGTTACTCCCGATAAAGATTTTGCCCAATTGGTTTCCGAAAACATCTTCATGTACAAACCGGCTCGTATGGGCAACGATATTGAAATTTGGGGTGTGCCCGAAGTTTTGGAAAAATTTGAAATCGAAAGACCCGAACAAGTGATTGATTTCTTGGGGATGATGGGCGATTCTGCCGATAATATTCCGGGATTCCCGGGTGTTGGTGAAGTAACCGCCAAGAAATTGCTGAAGGAATTCGGCACCATGGAAAATCTTTTGGAAAACACCGACAAACTCAAAGGTGCTTTAAAAGACAAAATAGAAAACAATAAAGAACTCGGTATACTATCGAAAAAATTAGCCCGAATACTATTGGATTGTCCGGTAACTTTTGACGCTGCCGATTTCGAATTGTCTAAACCCGATGTAGCAAAAACCGATGCTTTATTCCAAGAACTCGAGTTCCGTCAAATGAAAGCGCAATTCGACAAACTTTTCGGCACCGGAAAAGAATACGACGAAATTGAAGCCAATGGGAATGACAATGACAACGAACCAAAAGCGGTTAAAAAACCCGCAGCCAAAAAATCCAATGAAGATCAATTTGACTTGTTTGGCTTTTCTGATGAAGATGGCGAGGCAAATCATCATTCCTATTATGCTACTTTAGAAAACACCAAACACAATTACATAATCATCCAAGGTGAGTTAGGCGTGAAATTGTTTTTGCAAAATGTAATGAACCAATCTTCGGTGTGTTTTGACACCGAAACTACCGGAATTGACGCGTTGAATGCCGAATTGGTCGGCATGTCTTTTTCCTGGTCCAAAGGTGAAGCATTTTACATTCCTTTTCCCGAAAATCAAGAAGAAGCACAAATCTTAGCCCACAAATTCAAGCCGTTTTTCGAAAGTGAAACCATCGAAAAAATAGGGCAAAACATGAAATACGACCTTAAAGTTTTGGCCAAATACAACATTCAAATTAAAGGACCACTTTTCGACACCATGATTGCGCATTACCTCATCAATCCTGACATGCGCCACAATATGGATGTGTTGAGCGAAACCTACTTGAAATATTCGCCTAAATCTATAGAAACACTTATCGGTAAAAAAGGCAAAAACCAATTGTCTATGCGCGATGTTCCTTTGGAAGACATTAAAGAATACGCCGCAGAAGACGCCGATATCACTTTACAACTCAAAGAGCATTTCCAACCGATTTTGGAGAAAGTCGGCACCAAAAAACTTTTCGATGACATTGAAATTCCGCTGGTTCCTGTCTTGGCCGATATGGAAGCCGAAGGCATACGTTTGGACGTAAACTTCCTAAAGGGAATGGCAACCGAAATGCAAAAGGAAATCCTCGATTTTGAACAAAAAATATACGAAACTGCCGGTGAAAAATTCAATTTGGCTTCCCCTAAACAATTGGGCGATATACTATTTGATAAACTCAAAATCGGCGGCGCCAAACAAAAGAAAACCAAAACCGGTCAATATGCCACCGGTGAAGAAGTACTGAGTTATTTGGCCAACGAACACCAAATTATAAAAGATATTTTGGAATGGCGACAAATGGTCAAACTGCAAAGCACCTACATTGAAGCATTACCAAATCAGGTTGACCCGAAAACCCAGCGCGTACACACCGATTACATGCAAACCGTAGCCGCTACAGGTCGTTTGAGTTCCAACAATCCGAACTTACAAAACATTCCGATTCGCACCGAAAGAGGAAGATTAATTCGAAAAGCTTTTGTTGCACGAGATGAAAACTACCGTTTGCTTTCGGCGGATTACTCTCAGATAGAATTGCGCATCATTGCTGCTTTGTCGGGAGAAGAAAATATGATTAAAGCTTTTCAAAACAATGAAGACATTCACCGAAGCACGGCTGCCAAAGTATTCAACGTAGCTTTGGAAGACGTGACCAAAGAACAACGAAGCAATGCCAAAACAGTCAACTTCGGTATCATTTACGGGGTTTCGGCTTTTGGATTAAGCAACCAAACTTCGCTTTCCCGTAGTGAAAGTGCCGCCTTAATAGAGGCTTACTACAAAACCTATCCAAAACTAAAATCTTATATGTCAGAGCAAGTGGAATTTGCCCGTCAGAACGGTTATGTACAAACGGTTTTAGGCCGACGTCGCTATCTAAAAGACATCAATTCTGCCAATGCCATCGTTCGCGGAGCTGCCGAACGCAATGCTGTGAATGCACCTATCCAAGGAAGCGCCGCCGACATCATCAAACTGGCTATGATTAATATCCATCGAAAACTGACTTCCGAAAATTGGAAATCTAAAATGCTCTTACAGGTTCATGACGAATTGGTATTTGATGTTCACCATTCGGAATTGGAAAAAATCAAACCCATGATCAAACACGAAATGGAAAATGCTTTTACAATGGCTGTTCCGTTAGAAGTAGAAATGGGTGTGGGTCAAAATTGGTTAGAAGCGCATTAATTTAATAACGTCTAAAACGATAAAACAAAAAGCCGAAATCAAAATTGACTTCGGCTTTTTATATATTTCATCCAAATTGCAATCACTTTGATTTCATTTCCTATGCAAACCGGTCAACCTTAAAACTTTTTGGTTATTTTTGTTTTGCTAGAAAAAGAAAATACAATGTTGAAAAACCAAGTTGAAACCATTTTACCCACCGATTGGGGAAACTTTAAAATCATCGCTTATTCTGAAGATGAAAACGATTGGATGCCACACATCGTTTTGATTCATGAAAAAACTGATTTCAATACTACGATTCCAATTCGCTTTCACTCTGAATGTTTGACGGGTGACATCTTTCATTCTAAAAAATGTGAATGCGGCAAACAACTGCATAACGCTTTGGCTTATTTTGAAGAAAATGGCGGCATCTTAATTTATTTGCGTCAAGAAGGGCGAAATATCGGTATTATCAATAAACTCAAAGCCTATAAATTGCAAGAAGAAGGCAAAGATACAGTGGAAGCCAATTTAGAGTTAGGCTTGCCGGCTGATTCCCGCTCTTTCGCAGAAGCTCTCGAAATTTTGATGGATTTACAAGTCCGCTCGGTTTATTTGCTGACCAACAATCCGGAGAAAGTAGCGGTTTTCGACAATTCGCCTATAGTGCTTAAAGGCAGAATTCCCATTGAAATTAAAGCTTCTCAAGAAAGCAAAAAATACCTCGAAACCAAAAAAACGTTTTTCAAACACTTTTTAGATTTATAAAAGCATGTGGGTGTCTGCAAAATATGATTGGATGTTTTTTCAATCGGTCATTTTACTGATAGGCACGGCTATGGATTTTATGACCTCCAAACTGTTTTTCTGCCCATTGTTTGGGCTTTTTTTGTTTTTGGGAATGCTATACAAACATTGGAAAGATTTTACCGAAATTAATGTTTGGGGCGGATGGCCAAATTTAATTACCCTTAGCCGATTGACACTGTTGTTTGCGGTACCTTTTTTAGACCATGCCTTTGACTTGGGGGTGTTGTGTTTGACCGTAGTTTGCCTGGATGGTTTAGACGGATTTGCAGCACGAAAACTAAATCAAGCTACTGATTTTGGTGGTATTTTGGACATGGAAACCGATGCTTTTTTCTGTTTGCTTTTTTCCCTAACGATAGCCCTACAAAATCCCGATTTGCAATGGGTTTTACTAGGCGGTTTACTTCGTTATTGGTATAAAATCACCACCACTTTAATCACGAAAAACGGATATACTGAGCGCAAAAAAAAGTACGCGCGATTTGTTGCAGGCTGCTATTTTATCTCTTTCATTCTTTACTTTTTTACCATTGACAGCATCGGAAAGTATTGCCTTTCCATAGGAACAACATTGGTAATTTTGTCTTTTACTGCTTCTTTTTATGAATTTTTAAAGTATAAAGAAGCATGATTAAGTTGTTAACATCCAACATACACCAAAAAATTTCAGGCGGAACCATTTACAATTCGCAATTGCTTGATGTTTTGGAAAAGCACGATTATTTGGTCTCATTGGAAATCACTACAACCTTGGATGCAGTTGACTTTCATCAGGAAACCACTTATCTCATAGACGGCATTTTAATAGACTCTGAATTCGATATAAAACGGCTGAAAAACGGAAAAGTTTTTTTCCTGATTCACCTTTGCCCTTCTAAAAACCCGGCGCTTTCGGCTTCAACTCGCGAAACACTAATAGCCATAGAAAAAGAAATTTGCCAAGACTTTCAGGTTATTGTTACAGGTAAATCTTCTTTGGATTACCTCACCGAAACTTTAGGGCAATCCACAAAAAACACTATGTTGCTTCCTCCGGGCATTCCGAATAACTGGTTGTCAAAAAAAACTTATCCCAAGCTGCCCGAGAAAATGCTTTATTTGTCCAATTTCATTGAAGGCAAAGGACACGATACATTGCTGGAAGTAGTGGCCAAACTCAAAAACGAAAAGATCACCATTGACTGTTACGGCGAAATACTTTCGGAAACTTATTGGGATGCCTTTAATCGTTTTCGGCAACAACACAAACTCAACAATATTCACTACAAAGGTGTTGTCAATTACACACAAATCAATGCCTTACTTTTGGAATACGATTTACTATTGCACTTTTCTGAATACGAAAGTTTCGGAATGAGTTGTATGGAAGCTTTAGCTTCGGGTTTACCTATATTGATTACCCCAACCGGAAACTTTGAAACCTATACTGCTTTGGGTGTGAAAGGAATTTTGACGGGTTTTGAAACTGAAGAAGCTTGCGCTCAACTGCAAAAAATAATCTCTTCGGAGTCCTATTATCAAGAACATATTGATGCTTTAGTCCATTTTAAATATGCTTCTTGGGAAGAAACTTTTAAACCGTTACGCTTACCATTGAAATTATGACAGAAGTTGCTTTTATAATCGGATATCTCTCATTGGCAGTGGAATTGTTGTTTTTCCATGTGCCGAGCGTGGCCAATACCCAAAACTTCTTCCGCAAAAACGATAACTTCAAAACCGGTCAGAACAAGTTTATTACCAATATCCAAAACTGGTCTTTCCCGAAAAAAATCGTTTTATTGGCCATTCCTGCCGCGATGGTTCAACTCTACTTTTTATTGCCTTTTCTTTATTTTTTTCCAAGTAGTCATGCTGAACTTTTCTTGGTTTTTAAATCCAGTAATTTAACCGATTTTTTGGGGCTGCTTTGTGTGCTTTCCGGTCGGTTTTTAACTTTTGGCTCGATGCTGTACCTGAGAAAAGAAAATCGGCAAACCAATAATTCTTTTACCTTACACACCGGCGGCATTTTTCGCTACACCCGAAATCCGGGCTTAGATGGTATGTTTTTGTTTTTCGGCGGACTGGGATTGCTATTCCCTTCAATATGGCTGTGGTTTGGATTAATTTTCTATATTTATTATATGGTTTTCAGAGTGCGCATTGAAGAAGCTTTTCTACAAGATATTTTCAAAGATGAATTTATAAACTACCAAAAACAAACCAACCGATTTTTATTCTTTAAATGACAACAAACAACGAACAACAAACAATCAAAAATTGGTTTGACAACACTTATGCCAAGCGTGGCGAAAGTTACCTTCGACCCAAAGAAGCCTATTATATTTTTGCCGAATTGCTTCAACTGAAATCAGAAAAAAACTTTCTAGATGTGGCTTGTGGTTTAGGTCGGATGCTGGAAATCAGCAACGAATACGGGGTGAACAATTACGGAATTGATTTATCGGAAATTGCCATTGCCAAAGCCAAAAAAAAATTGCCGACTGCAGTTTTACTGGAAGCCAATGCTGAAGCACTTCCCTTTAATGACACCCATTTTGATTATGTTACTTGCTTAGGATCGTTGGAGCGAATGATTGACAAAGATAAAGTATTGCAAGAAATCAAAAGAGTCACAAAACCTGAGGCTACCTTGTGTTTTATGGTGCGAAATGCTAATTCGTGGCGCTGGATTTTCACCAAAAAACTACTGTTTACCATCAACCGTAAAGGCCATCAAGAGGCCAAGACTTATGAAGAATGGGAGCTACTGTTCCAACAAAACGGCTTAAAAGTTATGCAATGCATTCCCGACCAATGGCCTATCATGAAAGGATTAAAACTGTTGAGTTTAGGTCGTTTCAATGGGTTTAAAACCAAACAAAAAAGTGCCACACCTTTAAAGTTTGCCAACGAGTTCATCTTCATTCTCCAAAAAAACTGACTCCTATGCCCAAGCATCATGACATAGTGGATTTATACGATTCGCTTTTTGAAATGGAATCCCAATTCAAAAAAGATGCTTCCTATCCTATTCATAAGCGAATGAACTTTGGCACTGCTTATCACGACATTTACGATTTTTTATTATCCAAGATTAACGTTCAAAACAAAACTATTTTAGACGCCGGTTGCGGTGTAGGCTTCGGGAGTTTTTTATTGGCCAAGAGCGGTGCCGAACACGTTAAAGGCATCAGTATCAGCAGCAAAGAAATCCAACGAGCCAGTGAAGTGAGTAAACAATCTCAAACCAATAATGTTTCGTTTGAAGTGGCAACTTTTGATGACACGCAACCTAATCAATACGATCTCATCATTTGCATAGAATCGTTGAAACATACTTTGAACATTGAACAATCTTTTAACCAACTTTTAGCCGGATTAAAGCCTAACGGGATTTTGTGCATAGTAGATGATTTTTTTGATGAAAACCATAACAAAACTAGTATGGCTTTTCAAAAAGATTGGCATTTGAATTATTTGATTTCACTTTCGGATTTAAAAATGGGAACAGAAAAATTTGAACTGACCATAACCGATTTGAACAAATGGATGTATCCAAAATCGTTGTGGAAAATCAACTTTAAATTGTTGCTTTTTAAAATTTTTAAAAGGAATTCGAATTTCACTAAACTGTTTCGAGGCGGTTTATTGTTAGACAAACTTTACGCTCAAAAACAAATGAAGTATCTGATGGTTCAAATAAAAAAAAGGTAAATGAAAAAAACGCTGTTGTACACTGTTACCGGCATTATTCCTCCGGCTATGACGCTCATGTTGTTGCCGGTTTACTTGCATTATTTGAGTACCTCGGATTATGTGGTTTTGGCTTTGACCAACTCATTTATTGCTGTTTTTTCCATTTTTTTTAATCTGAAAACCGATCAGGCCTACCGAACACTTTACTTTCACGATACAGAGAACACGACCAAACAAAAAGAACTGTTCCAAACCTTATTCGGATTTCACTGCATAGGTTTGTTCATTTGGCTGTTGGTTTTTTACCTTACCGGTGATTGGATTTTTAGCTTATTGTTCGAAAATAACTTTTCATTCTTTCCAAATGCTTGGATTATATTGGCTACATTTTTAGTTAATAACCTCTGCAATCTTTTCTACATTCATCTACAAAATACAGGAAAAGTCAAAACCTATAGCCTATACATCATTGTACCGACTATGGCTATGCACATTTTTCAATTATTGGTTATTTTCATCTTCCAACTTGACTTTTTCTGGTTTTTATTAACGGCATTATTGGTTAATTGTTGTGCTTTTTTGGTAATGTACAGTCAAAATCGGTCGCTGTTTTTGTTTGCCTTCTCCAAACCTTTATTCATTGAAGCTGTTAAGTTTTCATTGCCTTTTATTCCATTCTTGATTTTATACAATGTAGAAAGCCAACTGGATCGTTTTTTTATGGAACGGTATTTAAGTATAGACGAATTGGCCGGCTATGCAGTTTTAATGGGTATAACTGCGGCCATACTGACGTTCTTCAACAGTATAGACAACGCCATTCGGCCTGAATTGTATCACGATTTGTCGGCTAAAAAGCCTTCCTTGATAACTTCTGTAAGAGAAAAACTCAATTTGTACTTGATGTTTGGTTTAATGGCTTTTAGCTTTTTACTCGCTTTCGGCTCTCACATTCATTGGTTTTTAAACCACGAAAAATACAACGGAATAGCGGAATATTTCCCATGGATAACGTTGGCTTTTCTTCCCGTTATCGGGATTCGCTTTTGGGCATTACAATTGGTATTCGACAAAAAAGTGGGACAAATTAACCGGTTTCTTTTGGGTAAAATTATCTTTTTATTCCTCCTGTTTTTAGTCCTGATTCCAATTTACAAAATATACGGTGCTCTGATAACCATTGGGATTTCGAACATTTTAAATGCTTTGGTGTTCTTCAAATTAACACCCCTTAAAGTACTGCCTTCCCAAAAAATCAAACGCTTTATACTGCTTTTTATTGGTTTAAATACAGTAATAGTATTGATAGAGAAGACAAACTTTTTATCTTTGGTAACGGTATTTCAGTTTTTGCTGATGAGTGGGCTCTTTATTAATTATTACCGAAACCACTTAAAAAACATTCCGGAGTCATGAAGATAAAAACAAAATATTGGGAATTGTTGTTGGCTATTAAAAACAGCTACAAAGTCCTTGACCCAAAAACAGCGCAATTGCTCATCACGACTGACTACCAAGTTGAAAAGAGTCAAGATGTTAAGCTGCCGGAAAATGGTTTGGCGCTCCTCTTTTTTCACCCGAACCATGATACTACCTATCCTTTTTACTACATTATTTACTCGGATTTATTGCCCAAAAAACTCAAAAAAATATTAGCCTTGTATTTGGATTACATTTTGGTGAACCATGACTCGGAATTGCCTTTTGCCTGTGCCCATTTAGCCCAAACCATCGATGGTAAAATTGCTACTAACAGCGGTAAATCAAAATGGATTGGCAACGAGGAAAACCTGATTCATGCTCATCGGGTAAGGGCTTTGGTAGATGCGATTTTGGTTGGTGGTAATACTTTCAGAATAGACAAACCACGATTGGATGTTCGATTGGTAAAAGGCGAGAATCCTGTTAAAATAATTTTAGCCAATTCTGTTTTAGAACTTCAAAACCTATCCGAAGGCAAAACCTATTTGTGTAGCACAAACGAACTCGAGTATGATCATTTGCCAGAGAAAACGGAAGTCATCAACTTACAGTCTACTAATGGCTTTATTCATTCCAAAGATTTGTTGAAAGCTTTAAAAGACCGAGGAATTCACTCTATTTTAATCGAAGGCGGCTGTAAAACGCTTAGAAAATTTATTGAAGAAGGCACGCTTTCCAGAATAGAATTTCACACCGCGCCAATGCTTTTTGGTTCCGGGAAAAACGGAATTGAGCTGGAAGAAATTAATGAATTATCGGAAGCTTTTTATCTTAAAAATCCGCAATATTATAAGTTTGGCAATGCCATCATGACGGTCTCAAATTTATAATTTATGGAAGCAAAGTCCCTCTGGCATACCGATGAAAGACAGTCCGAAATTCTGTCAGAAACCTTTAGACTTGCGCCGTACTGTTTGGAAGTTGTAAGCGCTTATTCTGCTATCAGTTTAGGTACCGAAAAATTGGTCGCCACCGGAAAAGTTCCCACCGAAATGCATCAAATTATGAGAGTCCCTTATCAATCAGGAAATTTTGCTTTTCCGGTAAAATACGGTTACTCAATAGTTGGTAAAACCAAAGAAAACGAATGGCTTCATGCGATGCATCCGCATCAAGATTGTTTTTCGATTTCGGCAGCTGATGCCTATTTTTTTTCAGAAACAGTCAATCCGATGGTTGCCACACAACTTTCAAATTTAGAAACAGTGATTAATGCGTTATGGATGTCTAAAGTAACTGCTGAAGATTCGGTTTTAGTTTGTGGGTTGGGCAGTATTGGTATTCTTTTAGCCCAAACACTCAAAGAGTATGTCGGAGCCAAAGTTTGTGTTTTGGAAACCAATCCGACAAAAAAAGCAGCTTTGCAAAACTGGGGATTTGAATCCTGCAACGGTCAAAAAGAATACACTATTTGCTTTAACGTTTCGGCGCATGCTGACGGATTACAATATTGTATTGAACACACCGTTGCCGAAGGAAAAATAATGGAACTCAGTTGGTACGGAAATCAAGCTGTGTCACTAAAACTCGGTGCTCATTTTCACTACAAGCGCTTACAAATCATCAGCGTTCAAGTGGCTGAAATCCCGATGGCTTATCGTGAAGAGCAAACCTATCGGTCTCGAAAACAATTGGCAGAGAAGCTGATGTTAGAAATAGATTATACCAAATTCATTACTCGAATTATTCCTTTTGCCGAACTGCCGAGCTTCTTTGAGGAAATCAGAAAAGACAAGCCTAATAACGATTTTATTACAATTGTAAAATATTAACAACACACCTTATGTATTTTGTAAAAATTAGAGAAAGTATCATGATTGCCCATTCACTCAAGCATCCGTTCTTCGGACCTGCTCAAAAGGTACACGGCGCTACTTATGTAGTGGATGTTACTTTTAAATCGGAGGCTGTTGACGAACACAATGTAGTTATAGATATTGGCTTGGCGCATCAAATAGTAAAAGACGTATTAAAACCGTTAGACTATCAAAATTTAGACGACCTGACAATATTTGAAGGACACTTAACCACAACAGAATTTATAGCCAAGTTTATTTTTGACGAGGTAACTTCAAAAACAGCTTCCTTTTTTAAAGGAAAGATTGGCGTTTCTATTAAAGAAAACCCAAATGCTTGGGCTGGATTTGAATCTTAAATTAAGCGCATGATCGGACTAGTAGTTTTTTTGTTGCTTAGCTTTTTATTGTTTGCACCACGCTATGCTTTCAATAGCAAAACTGCTGCTTTTTTTCCGTTAAAAGAATTTTTTCCTAAAGGGCGTTTCAGAATACAGCCTTTTTTTACCCGTTTCAATGAAGATGTTTTTCGGCTCAATTGGGAATATGCTCTTCTTGTAGTGGTTTTATCGATGTTACAAAATGAAATTCCGATGGTTTATGCTAAGGTAATTTTAGCGGTATTTTATTGGTTAACTTTGATTTTCTTTCTTTACCACCATAGCATTTATGGGATTTACAAATCATATCCGAGTTTTAAATCGGATATAGCATTAATACGGCAAGGCATACAAATTGGTTTCAGTGGATACAAAACAGCGCTTTTCACTGGCTTTCTTTTGTTTTTAGGTTTGAGTGGATTGGTGTTTTGGGCTAATTGTTATTTAGTAGAAATGCTCTTTGCTGCTAATATTCTTCTGTTCTACTGTTCTGTAATAACTTTTATCGGTATTGCTTATTGGTGTTATAAGAAAGTCAATCCGTTGCAATTTACAAAGGAAGAAAGATTTGAAATTCATCACTTTGCCACTATACAATGGAGTTTGAGTTTGTTGCTTTCCAATCTTTTCTTTACCCGAAAAACTAAGGAAGATTTGGCGCAAATTCCGGAACTGATAGCCCAAAGTGTGGTAAAAATTCCTAACGATTTGTCTTTAAAATCAAAACCTAACCTTTGCTTTATTGCTATTGAATCTTATGGCGCCATCTTAAATGAAAATGAGGTCTACCGTGAGCGATATCAAACTCTATTGGAAAATTGGGAAAGAAAACTGCAAAATGAAAATTGTAAATCGGCCAGCATTCTCTCGGAAACTACTGTAACCGGTGGAACTTCATGGGTTTCTTACAGCTCTTTCCTAAAAGGGGTAAAAATTAAAAACGACTTTATCTATCGGTTCTTACTCAATCATCAAAAAGAGCATAAAACCCAATCTGTTCTGGATATTTTAAACAAATTAAACTACGACACTTATCTCGTGGCAGGAATCGGCGGCTTCGAAACCCTGTCGATTGAATGGGAAAAAATCATGTCGTTCTTGGGAACTAAGAATACCATCAAATACAGTGATTTAGAATACAAAGGCGAGACGTTCAACTTTGGCCCATCGGCACCCGACCAATTTTTACTCAACAAAGCAAGGGATTTGATGAAAACCAAAAGCAAGAATAACCCTTTTGCCTTTTTTGTGGAAACCATCAATTCACATTACAATTTTGATTCTCCTACAAGAGTCCTTCCCCAATGGACGGATTGTCAAACGGCAAACCGACATGAGTATAAACCCTTAGAAAATTTATCCGAAAAACCGGTGGAAAATTATTTCGAAGCCATAGCGTATCAACTTAATAATCTCGAAAATTTTATCAAGAATGACAATTCTTCAGACACTATTTATATAGTATTTGGTGATCATCAACCGCCCTTAATAACGGATCCCAAAAACAGTTACAAAACGCCAATTCACATTATCTGCAAAGAAACTGATTTTATCAAACCATGGTTAGCCGTAGGTTTTGAGCATGGACTTAAAACGAAGTTAGCATCACAAAAAAAATTCAGTCATGCCGACTTCAAAAAAATATTTACGGAAATCTTCTTCAAAACCTATCAAAATTGTTAAACTTTCTTGGTAGAATCTCTTTGGCGCAACTCGGTTTTAATAGTGGTAGTAGTATAAGTATAGGTTTCGTCTTCGCTCTCTAACTTGTCAATTAATAATTGGGCAGCCACTTCTCCAATTTCCGGTCCGTGCTGACTGACTGTTGACAAACTCGGTGTCATTCGGCGCGACCAAACACCATCGGCAAAACCAATAATCGATAAATCTTGAGGTATTTTATATCCGTTTTGGATTCCGAGTTTCATAGCAGTAACCGAGGCATGTTCGTCTAAAGCAAAAACACCATCGGGTTTGTTTTTGATAAAAAAGCCTCCAATTTTAGCATTGAACTCCTCGTTATTATTAGTCAAGATAACCATATTTTCATCGACCTTCATGCCATTATTTTCCATGGCTTTATAGAAGCCTTTGGCTCTGAGTTTCCCAACGCTTAAATTGTCAATAGCAGATAGCAAGGCGATTTTTTTACAGCCGGTTTTAATTAAATGTTCTGTAGCATTCACCGCCGATTCAAAATCGTCTACAATTACTTTGTCGCAATTCACTTCATCAACTATACGGTCAAACATTACAATTGGTGTTCCTTCATTTATAATGGACGTAAAATGACCAAATTGTTGCAATTTTTGTGATTCCTCCGCTATGGAAAGAATAAAACCGTCGATGGTACCGTTGCTCAACATTTCGAGCGCATTGATTTCTTTCTCCAAGGATTCATTAGAAATACAAGTAATCACTTTGTATCCTTTTTCGTCAGCCACTTTTTCAATACCGCTAAAGACTTTGGCAAAAAAAGAATTCAAAATATTGGGAATAATTACACCAATGGTTTTAGTACGACGGTTTTTAAGATTTAAACCAATCACATTGGGCTTGTAATTTTTTAACTTGGCATATTCCTGAACACGTTGTTTAGTAGGCTCACTGATTTCAGGACTTCCGTTAAGTGCTTTAGAAACGGTAGAAACAGAAACGCCTAATTCTTTGGCAATTTGTTTTAAGGTGGCTTTCGACTTCATTTTTATCTGGTTAAAGTGTAAAAATAGTAAAATTTAGGCAGCAACCCTCAACTGAGTGATGAAACTTCCTTGAAAAGAATACAAAATTTCAACTGTTTGAGAGTAGTTCAAGCTCAAACCATCAGTCGTTAAGTCCATTCAACTCTATGTTTTTAGGTAAAAAGCAGTAGATTAGCAAAATATTTAAAAAAGGGTGTTTGCTTTTATCATATTTAATTGTACTTTTGCAACCCCTTTATTGGGGATGGAATGTTTAATTAAAATAAATTATTGTGAACACATTAAGCTACAAGACAGTTTCAGTAAACAAGGCCAATGCCGACAAGCAATGGATTGTTGTAGATGCTGAAGGTCATAACTTAGGTCGTTTAGCTTCAAAAGTAGCGATGCTTTTGAGAGGTAAATACAAACCAAGTTATACGCCGCACGTTGATTGTGGAGATAACGTAATTGTTATCAACGCCGAAAAAATCAACTTGACTGGTAACAAGTTAGATGACAAAACGTACATCAGACACACAGGTTATCCAGGAGGACAAAGAAGCTTGACTGCTAAAGTAATGCAACAAAAAAACCCTGCATTATTGGTGGAAAAAGCTGTAAAAGGAATGTTACCTAAAAACAAATTAGGAGCAGAATTATTCCGCAATTTAAATGTAAATGTTGGTCCAGAGCACAAACACGCTGCTCAACAACCGAAAACCGTAAACCTTAACGACTTAAAGTAATGGGAGTTATTCACAAAATCGGTAGAAGAAAATGTGCTGTGGCACGTGTGTATGTTTCAGAAGGAACAGGAAAAATTACCGTTAACAAAAGAGAATTCAACAACTACTTCCCAACAGCTACTTTACAGTACAAAGTATTACAGCCAATGTCTATGACAAACAACGCTGACAACTTTGACGTAAAAGTAAATGTATATGGTGGTGGTTCAACAGGACAAGCTGAAGCTGTTAGAATGGCAATTGCTCGCGCTATGTGCGAAGTAGAAGCTGAAAACAGAGCTATCCTAAAACCTGAAGGATTACTAACAAGAGATCCAAGAATGGTTGAGCGTAAAAAATTCGGTCAGAAAAAAGCACGTAAGAGATTCCAGTTCTCTAAACGTTAATCGATTAGAACTTTTATTCGTTCATTTAGTATTGAAATTAAAAAACAAGTTGCCGATATTCTTTTTGTTGAAAAAGGAATTAGTTTAGCATCTAAATTTTCAAGACCGTCGAAAGAGCTACTTGAAAATTGCTAACCAACGGAACGTAAACTATTACACAATGGCAAACAAAATTGAAGTTAAAGAATTACTAGAAGCCGGTGTTCACTTTGGACACATGACTCGTAAATGGGATCCAAACATGGCTCCTTACATTTATATGGAGCGTAATGGTATTCACATCATTAACCTATATAAAACTGCAGCAAAAATTGAAGAAGCTAACGAAGCTTTGAAAAAAATCGCTGCTTCCGGTAGAAAAATACTTTTCGTAGCTACCAAAAAACAAGCAAAAGATATCGTATCTGAAAAAGCACTAGCTTGCAACATGCCTTACATCACTGAAAGATGGCCAGGTGGTATGTTAACCAATTTCGTTACTATCCGTAAAGCCGTTAAAAAAATGGCTTCTATTGATAAAATGAAAAAAGACGGTACTTTCATGACTTTGTCTAAAAAAGAAAGATTACAAGTTGATCGTTTACGTGCTAAGTTAGAGAAGAACTTAGGTTCTATCGCTGACATGTCTAGATTACCTGCTGCCTTGTTCGTAGTAGATATCAAAGCTGAACATATCGCAATAAAAGAAGCACAAAAATTAAACATTCCAGTTTTCGCCATGGTTGATACTAACTCTGATCCACGTGAAGTAGATTACGTTATCCCGGCCAATGATGATGCTTCAAAATCAATTGATAAAATTTTATCTTTAGTAACTGACGCTGTAAAAGACGGATTAGCCAACAGAACTGCTGACGCTGCTCCTGAAACTGACGCTGAAGAAACTGTAGAAGTAGCTGTTGCTGAAGCACCGGCTGTTGAAGCAGCTCCTGAAGTAGAAGCTACAGAAACTAAAACTGAAGAATAAAACAAAAAATAATTACGAATTAGGAATTAAGAATTACGGATTATTTTGACTCGTAATTTGAAATTCGTAATTCGTAATTTACTTTTAAAAAACTTTTAAATTAAAAATATTATGTCAACAATCACAATTACTGCTGCAGACGTAAATAAATTAAGACAAACTACAGGTGCCGGAATGATGGACTGTAAAAAAGCTCTAGTTGAAGCGGAAGGAGATTTCGATAAAGCTATACAAATCCTTAGAGAAAAAGGACAAAAAGTGGCTGCTAACCGTTCTGACCGTGAGTCTTCTGAAGGAGCTGCTGTTTCTTTTATTAATGCCGACAACACTAAAGGAGCAATCATCACTTTAAACTGCGAAACAGATTTCGTGGGTAAAAATGAGGCTTTCGTAGCTTTAGCAAAAGATTTAGTGGAAAGAGCGATTAACTTCTCCTCTAAAGAAGATTTCTTAGCTTCTGATTTCAACGGAATTACAGTTGCCGAAAAATTAATCGAGCAAACCGGTGTGATCGGTGAAAAAATCGAAATCGGTGGTTTTGAAATTTTAGAAGGCGCTTTCGTTGGCTCTTATGTTCACGTAAACAAAATTGCAGCCTTAACTGCTATTTCTGCACCAATTGCTAACGCTGACGTTTTAACCAAAGACATCTCTATGCAAGTAGCTTCTATGGGTGCTGACACCTTATCTTACAAAGATTTTGATCCTGCTTTCGTTGCTTCTGAATTGGCTGCGCGTATTGCTGTAATCGAAAAAGAAAATGAAGAAGCAAAACGTTTAGGAAAAACTTTGAAAAATGTTCCTAAATACATCTCTTTCTCTCAATTAACTCCAGAAGTTTTAAAACAAGCGGAAGAAGATGCCAAAGCGGAATTAAAAGCAGAAGGCAAACCGGAGCAAATTTGGGATAAAATTGTTCCTGGAAAAGTGCAACGTTTCATCTCTGACAATACTACTTTAGACCAAGAAAAAGCTTTATTGGATCAAAACTTCATCAAAGATGACAGTAAAAAAGTAGGTGATTATGTTAAAGGTTTCAACGTTGAAATTACAGGTTTCAAAAGAGTAACTTTGGGATAATCTTAGAATTAAAATTATTAATTCACCATATTAAAACCTCGGTTCTTCAGGAATCGGGGTTTTTTTTATCAAAAAACTGTACATTTGGTTCATAGGTATGTAAATCAAAACTCATGTTCCAATCCAAAAAAGACACCGTCTATGTCATACTCGCCGGCATATTCATCACCAATGCTATAGTAGCCGAACTCATAGGTGGCAAACTAATCGATGTAGGATCAGCCGTAATGAGCATCGGTATTTTACCCTGGCCAATCGTATTTGTGACCACCGACTTAATCAATGAATATTTCGGAGAAAAAGGCGTTAGAAAATTATCCTTCATCACCGCCGGATTAATCGCTTACACCTTTTTTATATTGTATTTCGCCATGAAAATTCCGGCTACGGGAATCAGTTCGGTTTCTTCGGAACAGTTCAATGCGGTTTTTGGGCAAAGCCAGTTAATTATTGTAGGCAGTATCATCGCTTTCTTAGCCTCGCAATTAATTGACGTTACGATTTTCCATTTCGTCAAAAGAAGAACCGGCAACAAAATGATTTGGCTCCGAAGCACAGGTTCCACTATTATCTCTCAATTTTTCGATAGTTTTATCGTGTTAGGAATTGCCTTTTGGCTTCCGGGTATTATGGACACCAAAACCTATATTATTTCGGGTTTAACCGGTTATACCGTTAAATTGATTATTGCGGTAGGCATGACTCCTTTTATCTATTTAGGCCATTACTTAATCCAAAAATACCTCGCCAAAGATGGAAACTAAAACACGCTGCGCTTGGTGCGAAAAAGACGATTTATACCGCGATTACCACGACAACGAATGGGGAAATCCAATTTACGAAGATGATAAATTATTCGAGTTCTTGGTTTTGGAAACTTTCCAAGCCGGTTTGAGTTGGTACACGATTTTAAAGAAAAGGGATAACTTCAAAAAAGCCTTCGCCGATTTTGATTACAGGATTGTAGCGGTCTTTGATGACTACGAAGTTGAAAAATTAATGAAAGATGCCGGTATCATTCGCAATCGTCTTAAAATTCAAGGCACAATATCCAATGCGATTGCTTTTATGAAAGTACAGGAAGAGTTTGGCAGTTTCTCCAACTACATTTGGAATTTCACTAACGGAAAACCCATCGACAACCAACCTAAAACTCTGGCTGATGTTCCTGCAACCTCGCCACTTTCGGATACTATTAGTAAAGATTTAAAGAAAAGAGGTTTTAAGTTTATTGGTTCCACCACCGTTTACGCTCACATGCAAGCCACAGGAATGGTGAATGATCACGTAGCCGAATGCTGGAAGAGGAAATAGTGGTCAGTTGGCAGTCTTCAAAACTTTAATAAAAGTATCACGCGAAATCTCGAATGCGCCCAATTGCTCTAAATAATCATTGTGTATTTGGCAATCGAGTAATTTATAGTTTTGTTCTTTCAAGTATTGTACTAAAGTCACAAAGGCAATCTTACTCGCATTCGACACTTTAGAAAACATGCTTTCGCCGCAAAATACATGGCCTAAATCCACGCCATACAAGCCACCAACCAACTCATCATTTTGCCAAACTTCCACCGATTGGGCAAAACCCATTGCATGCAATTTGATATAGGATTCAATAATATCTTCAGTGATCCAAGTGCCTTCTTGCCCTTTGCGCTTTATCTGTTGGCAATGCCTTATCACCGTCGCAAAATCTTGGTTAAAGGTAACTTTAAACTGTTTTCGATTCAATAAATTCCGAATGCTTTTTGAGACTTTGTACAACTGAGGCACCACAACCATACGATCAGGTGGTGACCACCAAAGTATTGGCTCGTCTTCATTAAACCAAGGAAAAATGCCATTGCGATACGCCAATAATAATCGCTCCGTCGACAAATCGCCGCCTACGGCCAAAATACCTTCATACGAAGCTTCTTCGACCGGCGGAAAGTATAAATCTTTGGTAAGGAAATGCATAACTTTAGAAAAATAGAGAAAAGAAGCAAAAGCCATGAAAAAGTAAAAACGAAAAAACCATTCGCACATTTAAACTGTTAGAATGGTCTTTGTTCTTTACTCTTTGCTCTATTTTCTAGAATGGTAAATCGTCGTGCTCTTCTTCGTTGAAGTTCGTAGCCGGTGCAAACGCTTCCGCCGGTGGCATTGGTGCCATTCCGGATGCAGCGGGAGCTTCAGCTTGCATTTTTTCAATTCTCCAACCTTGAATATCGTTGAAATATTTGGTTTCTCCTTGCGGATTTACCCATTCTCTTCCTCTTAAGTTGATGGAAACTTTTACCGCTTCTCCTACATTATAGTTGTTCAACAAATCGCACTTATCTTGCACAAAATTGATACTGATAAATTGCGGATATTGCTCTTCTGTAGCCACAACTAATTCTCTTTTTCTAAAACTGGCACTCACTTGTTGCTCAGGATTAATCACTCTAATTTTTCCGGTAACTTCCATAATTATTGTTTTGCTAAAAGCACTTTCCAGGCGGAGAGTACTTCATTATTATTCAAATATTCTTTTGCTTTTTGGTGGATTTTTTGTTCGTCGTCTGAACTTAAAACGCCTTTAACGGCAAAATTCTGTTGTACAAATATAGTAATTTCTTCTTCTGTTGGCAAGGCTTCAACATTTCCTAATTTCCCCAAATCATTCCCGTTAAAAACAGGGCTTTTTTTAATAAAATCGGGTATCGCATCCACGCCTATTCCCAGGGTTACCAAGGGTTTCTCGACTTCAAACAACCCTTGATTGGATCGCGAATACCAATTGCCGCCCAGTCTCGAAACCAAGTCAATTTTACTTTGATCTATTGCGCCTTTATCGTCTAAAACACTTTCGTTGATGTGGATCTTCACCACTTCACAAATAATTAAATTCCCGGCACCGCCTTGATTACCTAAAGCGATAATTTCGTTGACTTTACACTCCATTTGCACCGGACTTTCGGCCACCCGATAAGGTTTCACCATATCCGAAGGCAGCATCGTCAAACCCGATTTGATAAACTCGTTCACGCCATCGGGATATTCCGTACTCGACAATGACATTTGTTGCACTATGTCGTAATTCACCACGTTAATCACTACTTCCTTAGTGGCTTCACAATTCTCTAAGGTGTGTTTGGTCGTATTATTTCTCACCCGACGCGCCGGCGAAAAAACCAAAATTGGCGGATTCGAACTAAACACATTAAAAAAACTGAATGGCGATAAATTAGGTTTCCCGTTGGCATCAACCGTGCTGGCAAAAGCGATTGGTCGAGGCGCCACAGCACTTTGCAAATAGCCCTGTAACTGAGCGGGAGAAAGTGTATGAGGTTCAAAACTGAGCATAATGTTTATTTTTCCCAAAAATACAATTTTAATTGATTTGAGGAGCGATCTCGTCTTTTGGGACGAGAGGGCATTCTTGCGGTCCATATTCCTGCTTTCTGTTGCAATCTTATTGTATTTTCCTTCCGCTTCGCTTCAGGATAATCCAAAAGGATTTCCACGGCAATCAGGGCTAAACCAAAATCGTCTTGCACTTTTGGCGCTTTTGCCTATATTTATAAAAAATTTAGCATGCAGTTTTCCGAAAGAAGAAACATCACCCGTTGGATAATTATCGTGACGTCTTTTATCATCGTGACCTTAATTCTGTGGAATACTTACACCTTCTTCCAAATCTTTAAAAATGAAGAGCGCATCAAAATGGAGCTTTGGGCACAAAGTTTAAAAGCCTTCAACAATGCCGACCCTGAAACCGGCGACATCGAACTGCCCAGTTTAATCATGAGCAATAACAAAACCATTCCGCTCATCTTGACCGAAGAAAATCAGATCATCAATCACGTTAATATTGAAGAAGATATTGCCGGTGATAAAGTCAAACTCAAAGACTATCTCGAAAAACTCAAAAAAGAAAACAATCCTATTGTGATCGAATACAATCCGGGTAAATTTTGGAAATTGTACTACGGCAATTCATCGTTGCTAAACAAGCTCAAGTACTATCCAATTGCTTTATTGCTCATTATTTTTCTCTTTGCCGCTGTGGTGTACAACTTTTACCGCAGCACCAAAATGGCCACGCAAAACAAGCTTTGGGCTGGAATGGCTAAAGAAACAGCACATCAAATCGGCACGCCTTTATCTTCGTTAATCGGTTGGCTCGAAATTATGAAAGCCAATAACATAGATCCGGTTATGGTGACTGAAATTGAAAAAGACATCACCCGTTTGCAAACTATCACTGATCGTTTTTCTAAAATCGGTTCCGAACCAATACTGGAAGAGCGCAACATTATAGCCGAAACCGAGCAAACTTTCGACTACCTGAAATCGAGATTCTCGAGTCAGGTTGAATTTAGTTTTAAAGCCCCAAAAAAACCTATTGTAGTCTCATTGAATCCGGCTCTTCACAGTTGGACGATTGAGAATTTGGTCAAAAACGCCATCGACGCCATGAAAGGACGTGGTAAACTTTCGGTCGTGATAGAAAACGATGACCAAATGGTAAAAATTATGGTATCTGATACCGGAAAAGGCATTCCCAAAAACCAATTTAAAAGTATATTTGAACCGGGTTTTACCACCAAAAAAAGAGGTTGGGGATTGGGTTTATCACTAACCAAACGAATTGTAGAAGAATACCACAAGGGAAAAATCAGGGTGTTGCACTCCGAAGTAGGGAAAGGAACAACGATGCTGGTTTCGTTTAGAAAAACAACTGGATAGATTTATCCTCTGCCGGACAACATCAACTTTCTTCCTATTTTGGTTTTGTTCAAATACTCGTTTAAAAACTTCTCGTGCTTTCCAACTTCTTTCAGATTGTTACTGATATTTCTTTTCAATTCTGAAAACATTGTACTGTTTTGACTCCCAACTGAGCCAATCTTGTAAACCTCATCATTACAATACACAAATTTATCTTTTACGGATTGTAACATGGCCTTTAATTCCTCATCAGGGATAGCCGGTTTAAACTGTCGTTGTCGGTAAATCACATAGTCGTTAAAATAACCGATGGCTTCGTTGTACTTGTTAACCAATTCGTTTAATCGATTGATGTTTTTGTTGGCTGTCAGTGCTGTAAAATTACCTTTCAACAGTTTGTGATACTCCACAATTAAAGGATTTTTAAAACCGCTTTCTTCCACTCTTGCTGCTTCTTCAAAGGCCTTTTCATTTTCGGATAACTTTTCATAACGTTCGATTTCGGTTACAAAATCAAAGTTCATTTTGGGTTTATTCGATTGTTCTTTTCCTTCATAAAACTCCTCATTATTCCATGGGGAATTCAAAAACTGCCACAAATAATCAAACGGCATATGGGTTTTAATCATCGTTTGTGGCGACACTTTGAAATATGCATTGTTCAACTTTTTGACAAACTGCTGTTTTTCAATATAGCCCGCACCCCATGTTGGATCAAAGAGATACCATTTCCCTTCAATTTTAGCGGCACACCAAGCATGAGAAATCGGCGCCACTTTTCCGGCCTGTTTGGTATACCCGGAAATTATTACAGTAGGAATATCGAGTAAGTTGGCTACTGCTTTAAAAACTTCCGCGTAATGAATACAAACCCCTTTTCGAGTTCTTAATGCCTTGTCTGCCTTCTCTTCCGGAGAATCTAGTTGGTTGGGTTCAAACATATTCGGAACATCGTAAATGATGTTAGAAGCTGTCCAATAATAAAGTGCTCTGATTCGATCCGAAGGTGTTTTGAAATTAGTATCGATATACCGAGCAATACCAACTGTACTTCCGGTTAAATCGATTGGAATTTGGTTCATTTTGGCATCAATTTCCGAATAAACATTCGGCGTTTGACCCAAACCCAATTGGATCCCAAAAAGCAAAATGATTAATAGTGAATTCTTCATAGCAAAAACCTATAAAAAACCCTGCCAAATTTGAATTGCAGGGTTGTAATATTATCCTAAAAATTGCTTACAAATGTTGTTGAATTTGATTTGCTAAAGCTTCAAACTCTTCTTTGGTTAAGGTTTCTTTTCGTTGAAATCGCATATCATCCATATCGTGTAACGGAATCAGATGAACGTGAACGTGCGGCACTTCTAAACCAACCACAGCTACACCGATTCGTTTACAAGGAACGGCTTTTTCAATGGCTTTGGCTACTTTTCGGGCAAACTGCATTAAGCCCAAATAATGGTCTTCTTCCATGTCAAAAATCTTATTGATTTCTTGTTTCGGAATGCATAGCGTGTGTCCTTTGGCATTAGGATTAACATCTAAAAAAGCCAAAAATTGTTCGTCTTCGGCAATTTTGTAGGCCGGAATTTCTCCGTTAACGATTTTAGTGAAGATAGAACTCATTTTAATCTCTGCTGATTTCTAAAATTTCGAAGTTCAGTTTTCCGTTTGGCACACTGATTTCGGCAACCTCACCCACTTTTTTTCCCAATAAACCTTTACCGATCGGAGAAGTTACAGATATTTTACCCGACTTCAAATCAGCTTCGCTTTCGGCTACTAAAGTGTACTTCATTTCCATGCCGTTGGCTTGGTTTTTAATTTTTACTTTCGATAAAACCAAGGCTTTTGACAAATCCAATTGCGATTCATCGATTAAACGAGCATTGGCATAAAGTTCTTCCATTTTGGCTATGCGCATTTCCAAAAGGCCTTGTGCTTCCTTGGCGGCGTCATATTCTGCATTTTCAGATAAATCACCTTTATCTCTGGCTTCGGCAATGGCTTGAGAAGCTTTCGGTCTTTCTATACTTTTAAGTTGGTCTAATTCGTCTTTTAATTTTTTTAATCCTTCAGCGGTGTAATACGATACTGTACTCATAATTTCATCATTTATATAAATAGAAAAAATCCCATCGGAACGGGATTTCTTTTTGCAAAGATAGTATTTTGATACTTATTTCAAATTTGTTTACGTTGGATAACGTTTGTCAAAGTTAATTAAATTAAATTTGTTTCGCTATAGTAAACCTAAAATTTATATGAAAAAGATACTCCTGTTGTTTTTAATTGGCTTAATATTGAGTTGTGACAGTGGCTCAGTGAATTATAACAATCCTAACATCCCGAATTATCAGGTTAATTTACAAATCAATATGAATTTACCGGGTTATACCAACTTACAATTCCCCGGCAATCGAGTACTTGATTACAGCCAAGGTGCAAGAGGTATAGTCGTTTTCAATACCGGAAGTGGGTACAATGCTTTTGATTTGGCCTGTCCGAATCAGGCTTTTACTATTTGTACTGAACCAATGACTGTTTCGCCCGGGAATACCAATGCCGAATGCAATTGTGATGACAGTTTTTACAGTTTGTATACCGGTATTGGATCAGGACAACAATATCCAATGAAACCTTATCGGGTAAGCATCAACGGAAATACATTAATCATAACCAATTAAAAAAAGCCGAACGAAATGTTCGGCTTTTTGTTTTATAATTTTAGGGTTGCTCCTGCGAGGAAATTGATTCCCGCTTGTGGATAAAACCCTGCACCTTCTATAGTAGTAACACTTCCGGGTGTGCTCCAATCGTCATCAAAGGTGTAAAAATACCCGTTGGATTCGTACTCTAAATTAAACAAGTTATTGACTAAAGCCGAAAATACGATTGACTTCACTGCTTTGTTGATTTTCCATTCATAAGAAACATTCAAATCGTTTACAAAATAAGCGTCGAGTTTAGATTGCTCAGAATCGATGTTGCCCATGTACTGGTCGCTTACGAATTTAGAAAGTAGTGAAATCTGAAAATCTTTAACCGGCAAATAGGTAATTCTATTGCCAATTACCCAATCAGGGGAAAAAGCGATATTGGTATTGCCTAAATTTTGCAAAACGCCATCTCTTCGGAATACAAAATCGCGATTTTTGTTTTGACTGAAAGTCATATTCGGATTAACGATCCATTTGTCGGTTAAAGCGATAACCGATTCTACTTCTAATCCTACACGATAGCTTTTCCCGCTATTCGTGAAAATTGGTGAACCCACGTCGTTTAAGGCACCGGTTAACACCAATTGATTTTGGTAATTCATATAAAAGGCATTCGCCGAAACATTTACTTTTTTCGATTGGTATTTCCAACCCAATTCGTAGTCGAACAAGCGCTCGGGTTGGGTACTGCCGTTTTCGTAATCGTCGCGACGCGGTTCTTTATTCGCTACTCCGAAATAACCGTAAAAGGAATTTTTCTCATTAAAATCGAAATTCAACCCTAATTTCGGATTGAAAAATCGGAACGTATCGTTCACCTCGTTAAAACGAAAACTGGTCGCTTCGTAAAACACCATGCGGTATTGCAAATCAGCAAAAACATTGAACTTACCGAATTGTTGCGATGCTTTGGCATACACATTAACGTCGTCTTTATTTCCGATATTGTTGTAGTAGCGATTGGCATTTGGGGTGTAATATTGCGTCCAAACCACTTCCCCGAAATGATCTCCCAAATAGCGATTGGCTGCACCGCCGAACATTACATCAGTTTTAGGCGTTTTGTAGTTTAATGAAAAAACAGCCCCGAAGAAATCATTGTCCAACCATCTTTTTCGCACCAAATCGGATACGGTATTGCCTTGAAAATTGGGCAAGTTGTAATCGGCTAAAGTTTCGTCTTCACGGTATTGTTCAAAATAGCCTTTCCCGATAGTATAATGCAAGGCCGTGTTGGAAATCCATTTTTCCGACCATTTTTCCGACCAATGCAACTGGAAGTGATTTTGAGCATAGTTGTCGGTTTCATCATCGTAGAATTGCCTATTTCCATTTTCATCAAAATACATTCCTGCCGGATTAAAGGTTCGGTCGTTGGCCAATTGCTCAGGATCTTCTATACCGTACCAAGCCTGATAGGTTTTTTCTTTTCCGCCGAATGCCATCGCTTTAATTAAAGTCGTTTCGGTGACATAATTGGCATTAAAAAAATAACCGAACAAATTAGACGAAGCCCTGTCAATAAAACCATCAGAAGCAATATTGGAGAGCCGCGCGTTGAGTTCAAAGTTGTTGTGCAAACCGGTTCCAAACGCTAAAGTGTGTTTGCGTGTTCCGAAACTTCCACCGGAATTGGCAATCTCGGCATACGCCTTTTCCTGATAGGATTTGGTTTGCATGTTCAAACTGGCTCCAAAAGCGCCTGCTCCGTTGGTAGACAATCCGACACCGCGTTGCAACTGCACGCTTTCCAAAGAAGAGGCAAAATCGGGTAAATTGACAAAAAAGGTACCCTGACTTTCACTGTCGTTAAACGGAATCCCATTAAGGGTAACGTTGATTCTGGAACCATCGGCACCGCGAACCCGCATATAAGTGTAGCCAACACCATTGCCGGCATCGGTGGTAGTAACTACCGACGGCAGGTAATTGAGTAAAATCGGGATGTCTTGTCCGAGGTTTCTGGGAGCGATTTCCTTTTTGGAAAGATTGGTAAACGTGACCGGATTTTTGCCTTTGGCTCGTACCGCGGAGACTGTAACTTCGTCGAGTGCATTGACTTTGGTGGTGTCTTTAGCCGTTTGCTGAGAAATGACCAAAGAAGGCAAACAACATAATGCAGTGATTAATACTGCCTTTGTACTTCGTACTTTGTACTTCGTACTCTTTGTGGTGAATAAAGTTTTCATTCGTAAATTTTTACGAATAAAAGGGGCAATTATTCTTGGTTAATATTCAATTGATACTCCTGACGTACGACTAACGTGCACTTTAGTTTTTCGTCAAATCCTTAAACAGCATTACCTGTTCTAAGTTCGTTGGGTATGATCTCAGCTCGTTATTTAGAGCACCCCTTTGAGACGGAGCAAAGATAATTACAAATTATGAATTACAAATTATGAATTTTAGAATTTCGGCTTTCTTCTGTTTTGTTTGATTTCCGAAAGATTGCGTTTGGTTTTGATTCGTTTTTCGATAACGGAGCGCGGAATCTTGGTGGGTTTTCTTTTTTTCGGAACTATTAAAGAAGATTTAATAAGTTCCAAAAACCGTTTGGTAACTATAGTTTTGTTCTTGAGTTGGCTTCGGTCTTCGTCGCAACTAAGGATAAGTATCTGTTCCGAAGTTAGTTTGGACGCTAGTTTAGAAGTCAGCAAGTCCTTTTCCTCATCGGTTAACGCGTGAGAATTGTTGACATCAAAAGAGAGCATAACTTTTGAAGAAACTTTGTTGACATTTTGCCCGCCTGCACCTGAGCTTCGAACTGCTTTAAACTGCAGTTCGGTTAACATTATTTCAGTTTTCATATTGCGGTTGATGAGCCGGTTTGAGTAAGTCGTTTACCGTTTTTACCGGATTAAATGTCACTAACGGCACTTCTACAAAAACCGTAATCCATTTGGCCATAGCTCCGTTCCAAAGTCCGGGTAACTCGTAGCCTTTGAGTTCTTTCCCTTTATTGTTTTTATGCACTATAAAACCTGTGCTGTGGTCAACAAATTGGGTTAAATTGAACTTTTGCCCTTGGTAATTTTTAGTGGCACAAACTAAGTCAACAGGATTGAAATGGGTCGCTTTGGCTAAAACAGTCGCTTGCTCTAAATTATTGGTTTCAACTTGAGAGCTCTCTACAATTTGGAGGGAAACATTTCCTTTGGAACTTCTCACCCAAAACGGTCCGCCACCGGGTTCGCCTTCATTTTTTACCATACCGCAAACGCGTATCGGTCGGTTTAATTTGTTTTTGATAAAATCAATTTTATGCTCCAAAGTATATTTTTGGAAATCCTTTAACACATCAATATTGAGCTGCTGTTGCATGAAATCGATGACAACAGGTATGTCTTCAGCACTGAGGTTATTTTGGTCGATTGCCGTCAAGATTTGGAATGTTTTTTCTTGCAATTCCAATAAAATTCCGGCCAACCCTTTTTTGTAAAGCGTAATTTCGTTGATATGATTTTGAATTACATTATCGATGTTTTTGATGAAAATAACATCTGCATCGAGTTCGTTTAGATTATTAATCAATGCACCATGACCACCGGGACGAAAAACTAACTCGTTGTTTTCATTGCGAAAAGGTTGGTTATTCATATCCACTGCAATAGTATCAGTGCTTTGATCTTGATAAGAATAGGTAATGTGTACTTTGGTATTCGACTTGCTTTCGACTTTCTCTTTAACCTTGTCAATAATGGCTTTGAACAGATTTTCGTGATGCTCTGTAACCGTAAAATGCAAATGTGAAACCGAATTCGACGAGGCGTAAAAGGCACATTCGTTTAAATGCTCTTCAACCGGAGTTGCT